>JAITGB010000150.1 GCA_031280945.1 Spirochaetales bacterium | reverse complement strand
CGCCCCTGGCCCGGCGGGCCGCCCGAGCCCCGCCCGCACGGCTGGGCGCCGTTCTGGACGCTTCTCTGGAGGCGAGCCTTGTCCATCTGGAGGGGCTTTGGCGGGAGCTTGAGGAGCTTGGGGTTTCCCGGCTTTTCCGTATAGACCTTTCGGAGACTGCAAGCCAGCCGTACTATACGGGGGTTGTTTTTCAGGCGTACAGGGAGGGGATAGATTCGGCTTTTGCTTCGGGGGGGAGGTACGATAGGCTTCTCTCATGTTTTGGGTTTGATGCTCCGGCTGTGGGGTTTTCCCTGATGCTGCGCAAGGTGGAGAGTTGTCTGCGGAATTTTCAGGTTCCGCAAAAGAGGGACTGCGCTGTTGTGCGGGGTTTACGTTTTGCGGAGGTTTTCAGGAAGGCGGAGGGGCTTCGCTCTTCGTCGGGCCGGCCTGTTGTGATGGGGGAGGGGGCGAATGAGGGCTCTTGAGAAGTTTTCTTCTGTCTGTGTTTCAGGTTCGGGTTCTCCGGCGCGGCCTCTTACTTTGGCTTTGCCCAAGGGCCGGCTTTTTGACCGGGCTCTTGCCTACTTTGCACAGAGGGGCCTTTCCGTGAGGTTCCAGGACCGGGAGCTTGCGGCTCAGGACGAGAGGGGGCTTCTTGAGGTTTTTATCGTGAAGAATTCGGACCTTCCGGTGTACGTGAGCCACGGTATTGCGGGGCTGGGGGTCTGCGGTACGGATGTTTTGTGCGAGGCGGGGGGTGTTTTTTTTGAGCTTTTCGATTTTCCTTTTGGGGGTACGCGGATGTGTTTGGCTGCCCGCGAGGACTTCGACTGCGATGCGGGCTTGAGGCGGCTTACGGTTGCGACAAAATTTCCGGTTTTTACGCGGGGGTATTTTCACCGGAGGGGGATTCCTGTTGAGATTATCAAGCTCAATGGGTCTGTGGAACTTGCGCCTGTTTTGGGGCTTGCTCCCTGTATTGTTGACCTTGTGGAGACGGGTTCTACTCTCAAGGCAAACAGGCTGGGGGTTGTGGAGGAACTTGAAAATATCAAAGTAAAACTGATTGCCAATCCAGCCTATTATAAAGTACACTATGAGGCGGTAGACGCTTTTGTCGCTTTTTTGAAGGAGTCCTCATGAGTAACGCTGGTACTGCCGCTGTGAGTCTTTCGCGCGTAACAAAGGAAACGGATATTTCCCTGTCTCTGGAGTATGGGGTTAATGAGCCTGGGGCTTCTTCGGTTTCCGTGGATACGGGCGCGGCTTTTTTTGACCACATGCTGGGGGCTCTGGCTTTTCACGGGAGGTTTGGGCTTGTTATCAAGGCTAAGGGCGATATTGATGTGGATTACCACCACCTTGTGGAGGATACGGGGCTTGTTCTGGGCGCGGCTTTCCATGAGCTTTTCCAGAGGTCGGGGGCTGTGGAGAGGTTTGGCTATTCTGTTATTCCTATGGACGATGCTCTGTGTGAGGCCGCGGTGGATGTGGCGGAGAGGCCCTTCCTCGTATACAGGGCGGATTTTCCGCAGGCGTGTGCGGGGACTTTTCCGCTGTGCCTTGTGAAGGAATTTTTTCAGGCTTTTACGCAGAAGGCCCGTGTTAATCTGCATCTCATCTGCCGCTATGGGGAGAACAGCCACCACATGGCGGAGGCTTTGTTTAAGGCTTTTGGCAGGGCTCTTGCCGCGGCCTACGCTCCCCGTAACGGTGAGCGGGGGGATATGTCCTCCAAAGGAGCTGTTTCGTAAACCATGAGACGTGAGGCTCCTGTGGTATGAGCAGGACTGGTTCGGCACAGAAATTTTCGCAGGCCGGGGGCTTTATTGTCCGCACGGAAAAAAAGCCTGAGGGCGCTGAAAAGGCGGGGAAGGACGGAAGGTCTTCCGCGCCGGGAAAAGGCCCGGGCGGGGTACAGGGCGCGGAGCGTACGGCCCTTATCCGCAAGGGCAACGAACTTTACAATAATGGAAACTTTTCTCTTGCCGAGAGGATTTTTATTACAACGGGCTACAGCGATGGGCTTATCCGTATGGGCGACTACCATTACAAAAAAAACGAATACATCGAGGCCCTCGATATGTATCTCAAGGCGAGCGACAAGGCGAAAAGCGGCCAGATTATAGAAAGGATGGTTTTTGTTATTCGGGAATGGCTTTCAGGCGGGGATGCGTAATGCGGTTGAGTGGTTTTACGGGTCATCCGGCGGGGCGGTTTTCGGGATAACGCAAAGCAGGAAGGAAAATGACACAGACAGCGGAAGCAGGCGACATTTTAATCGATGCGAGGGAGCCGGTTCAGGAGCCTCCCGACACAAAAGACGACAAGCCGGAGATAGCGGAGTTTTCCCAGCAGGGCTATTTGTACCTCAAGGAAAACCGTCTTGAAAACGCGGAGGAATGTTTTCAAAAGATTCTGGATATAGAGCCGGAAAATAACTATGCTCTTGTGGGTCTTGGGGACGTTGCCCGCAAGAAGGAGGATTATGGGGCGGCTATACGCTACTACGAGGCGTGCCTCCTCCACCACCCGGGAAATAACTATGCCCTTTTCGGGCTTGCCGACTGCTACAAAGCCTTTAAGAATTATCCGAAAGCGATTGAAA
This sequence comes from Spirochaetales bacterium, assembly GCA_031280945.1. Taxonomy (GTDB): domain Bacteria; phylum Spirochaetota; class Spirochaetia; order DTKZ01; family DTKZ01; genus JAISAF01. The sequence continues at coordinate 1,270 of JAITGB010000150.1, read as the reverse complement.
TATGGGAACACTACCTGCAGCATGACGAAAAAAATGTAACTGTTTTAACCCGTATAGCCGATGCCTACAGAAAAGTACGCGACCTCTCCAGGTCCCGTGCGCTTTATCAGCAGGTTCTTGTTATGGAAGAAGATAATCCCTACGCCCTGATAGGGCTGGGACACCTGCACTACGATTTTAAGGAATACGACAAGGCTCTTTTTTACTGGGAGCGTATGATTGCGGCGGGCAGCGGCGAGGTGGATATCCGCGTTCTTACCTCTGTTGGGAACTGCCACAGAAAGCTCAGAAACTTTGCGCAGGGCATAGAGGTTTTCCGCCGCGCCCTGGAATCTGTTCCAGATAATTTTTACGCTCTCTTTGGTATGGCGGACTGTTACAGGGGCCTGGGCCTCCACGAGGAAGCCCTCACGTACTGGAACAAGATTCTCGCGCTGGACCCCGACAATAAGGTTATTCTGACGCGGGCGGGCGAGGAATGCCGCGCCCTGGGACGATTTGACGAAGCCCAGGAGTTGTACGGGAGGGCCCTCAACATAGAATACGATGCCTACGCCGTTTTGGGTCTGGCCCTCATCAACAAGGAAAAGGGAAACTATGCGGAAGCTGTGAGTTCTCTGGAGGCTCTCCTCCAGAGTAATTTCAAAAACCCCCGCGTGTACAGCGAAATTGCGGACTGCTACAGCAGGCTTGGGCAGGAGCAAAAGGCCCAGGAAATCCTTGGGCTTCTTCCCAAACCCGGGCCGTGGAACGTTCAGGAATCGGGTTTTCCGTACGCTTTGCCGCGTCCGTTTTTTCGCAGACACCGCCATTAAGCTGTGAATCTGCTCTGCCGGTAAAATTGCAAGGCCCAGGCCATGCCCACTATGAAAAAAACGCTGCAAGAAGAGAATCTGGTTTTTTCCCTGTACGGCAGTCTGCCTGAAGAAATCGCACAGCGCTTCTCGCCGGAGAAGCCCTACAGGGGGCGGCAAATTTTTACCCAGCTTCAGGCGCGGGGCGCGGACTACGCTTCCATGACGGATATTCCCGAAGCCCTGAGGGAAACGCTGCAAACGCGGATTCCACTTTATTCGGCCCGCGCCCTCGAAACCCTCCGCGACCCGGACGGTACGCTCAAACTGCGCGTGGGCCTTGCGGACGGGGCCGCCGTAGAGTGCGTGCTTCTCGAAAACGAGGCGGGCCGGAGAACTGCTTGCCTCTCAACCCAGGCGGGCTGCGCTATGGGCTGCGCTTTCTGCAAAACAGGGACGCTGGGCTTTAAGCGCAG
>JAITGB010000215.1 GCA_031280945.1 Spirochaetales bacterium | reverse complement strand
CTCAACGCAAAGCGGGTGTATTATCTTTCCCTCGAATTTCTCATGGGCCGTTCCATGGGGAACAACGCCTACAACCTGGGCATAGCGAATTCAATGACAGAGGCCCTGCAGGAACTGGGCTATACTTTTGAGGAACTGCGCGAGCAGGAAGTGGACGCGGGTCTTGGAAACGGCGGCCTGGGAAGGCTCGCGGCCTGTTTTCTTGATTCCCTTGCCACTATGGAAATCCCCGCTTTCGGCTACGGGCTTCGCTACGATTACGGGATTTTCCGCCAGGAAATTGAAAACGGCTGGCAGGTAGAAAGGCCCGACGACTGGACGCGCGGAGGCAACCCCTGGGAGATTGAACGCACGGATACGACCATAGCGGTCAACTTTGGCGGGCGCGTTGAAAACCTCATGGAAAACGGCAAACAGGTTCACCACTGGATAGATACCCAGGTTGTGCAGGGCATAGCCTACGATATGCCTATTGTCGGCTACGGCGGAAAAACCGTCAACACTCTGCGTTTGTGGAGCGCCCGCGCGCCGGAGGAGTTCAACTTTGCTGATTTTAACGTTGGCGATTATGTTGACGCCGTAAGCGAAAAGGTCAACGCGGAAAACCTTACCAAGGTGCTGTATCCCAACGATACTCTGTATCTGGGCAAGGAGCTCAGGCTCAAACAGCAGTATTTTTTCGTGGCCTGTTCTCTTGCGGATATTATCCGCCGCTTCAAAAAGACCGGCGCTCCGTGGAAGGATTTTCCGAACCATGTTGCGATTCAGCTAAACGATACGCACCCTTCAATGGCAATTCCCGAACTTTTGCGTATTCTCCTTGACCTTGAAAAACTGGACTGGAAAACCGCCTGGGATATTACTGTGGGCACCTTCGGCTACACCAACCATACGCTTATGCCGGAAGCCCTGGAAAAATGGCCTGTACCCATGCTGGAGAAACTCTTCCCCCGGCACCTGCAAATAATCTACGATATTAACAAATACTTTTTGCAGGACGCGATTATCCGTTTTCGGGGCGACAAGAACAAGGTGCGCGCAGTGAGCCTTATTGAAGAGAGCGAGCCCAAGCAAATTCGCATGGCGAACCTCTGCATTGTCGCCTCTCACTCCACAAACGGCGTTGCGGCCCTGCATACCGAGCTTCTCAAATCGCACCTTGTACCGGAGCTTGCCGCCCTGTTTCCGAACCGCTTCAACAACAAGACAAACGGAATTACCCAGCGCCGATGGCTGCTCAAAGCGAACCCGGGCCTGGCTTCGCTTATTACCGAAACATTGGGCGACAAGTGGATAACCAACATGGACGAGCTGAAAAAACTCGCCCCCCACGCCGAGGACAAAACCTTTCAGGAGAAGTTCCGCAAGGTCAAGCGTGAGGCGAAAATCCGCCTTATCAAGCAGTTCAGCGAAGAATTCGGCTGGCAAATCAATCCCGACTCAATTTTCGATGTGCAGGTAAAGCGTATGCACGAGTACAAAAGGCAGCTTTTGAATGCCCTCCATATCGTCATGCTCTACAACGACCTCAAAAAGAACGGCACAAAGGGTTTTGTTCCCCGGACTTTCCTCATCGGCGGAAAGGCCGCTCCGGGCTACGCCATGGCAAAACTCATCATCAAGTTTATCAACAATCTTTCGTACGTTATTAACGACGACCCGGACCTGGGCGGAGTTTTGAAAGTTTTCTTCCTGCCCAACTACAGGGTTTCGCTCGCGGAAAAACTCATGCCCGCGGCGGACGTTTCCGAACAAATCTCCACCGCCGGAACCGAGGCTTCGGGAACCGGCAACATGAAGTTTATGTGTAACGGAGCCCTCACCGTAGGAACCCTTGACGGCGCGAACATCGAAATAGCCGAAGAAGTGGGCGAGGACAACATTTTTATCTTCGGGCTAAAAACTCCCGAAGCGGCGGAACTCAAAAAAAATTACAGCGCGGCCAAATTCGTTGAAGCGAATCCTTCAATAAAAGAAACCCTCGACCTTATTTTCTCCGAAGCCTTTAACATCGACGAGCCGGGAATTTTTAACCCCATCCGCGATATGCTTTTTAACCACGACAGGTATTTGCACCTCGCGGACCTCGAATCCTACGCCGCCGCGCAGAAAAAGGTTTCCGAACTCTACAGTAAACCCTCCGAGTGGGACCGCAGGGCTATTCTCAACATAGCGCGGTCCGGCAAGTTTTCCTCGGACAGGACAATAGGCGAATACGCCGAAGATGTGTGGAAGGTAAAATCCATTCCCATAGAACTCGACGCGAATCCCACGGAGACCCTGGACAACGCGAGAAATCCCAAGTAAAGATTTCTCCCGGAGGAATTGGGAGCTACAGGCAGGGCGGACGTATTCGGGCGCATTTTTTGCGGGCCTTGCCCGCAAAAAACCGGGCTTTGCGGGGCTGCGCTTCGCTTCGGACTTTTTTCGGAAACCGGAGGTTTCCGAAAAAAGTCCCTGCGGATTTTGCTCCGCAAAATCCGCAAGCCCCTCCAATCCTTCGGTTTTGCGCGCCTTACAGTTCGGAGAACTGCAAAATCGTGCGCAAAACCCTTGCGCGGGCCCACGGGCTCTTTGCGCTTCGCGCAATTTGATTGGGCTTACAAGGCTTTTTTAGGACCGGCTATTCCATGCGTCCACAAGAGGCCGCATTTTTCTGATGAACTCAGGACTTGTGCCGCAGCAGCCCCCAATAACCGAAACGCCCGCTTCGAGAAGTTTCGCGGCGTGTGAGGCGTAAATACCTGCGTCCATGCGGTAGACGGGTTTTCCGTCCACAAGCTCCGGCAGGCCCGCGTTGGCTTTAATCCAGACCGGAAGCTCCGTAAGGGTACACAGGAGGCGGGCAAGCTCTTCGTAAGCGTCGATTCCGCCCCCGCAGTTTGCCCCGATAACGGACGCTCCCGCAGCTATGGCGGCCCTTACCGCATCCTGCGGGGAGTGTCCCATAACGGTGCGGTAGTCCCTTCTTGCGTTTTTTTCGTAGGTGAGGGAGGCGACAACGGGAAGCCCTGTTCCCGCCGCGGCGCGCACCGCGATTTCCATTTCCCCAATATCGGTCATGGTTTCCACCACAAGGTATTCGCTTCCGCCTTCTTTGAGGGCAGCGGCCTGCTCCGCAAAGGCTTCAAAAAGCTCATTTTCGGAGACCTCGCCCATAATAAAGAGCTTTCCCGAAGGCCCCATGTCCCCCGCGGTAAGGGCTCTCCCGGCGCAGGCCTCGCGCGTTAAGGCCGCTCCCGTCCTGTTGATTTCCCTCACTTTACCCGCAAGGCCGTGGCGTTCAAGCTGAAAGCGCGTTCCCCCAAAGGTATTTGTGAGAATGATTTCGCTTCCCGCACAGAGGTAATTTTCGGCGATTTTCCGCACACAGTCCGGCTTCGTGAGGTTCCACTCCTCAGGCGAGGCGCCTGCCTCAAGCCCCATTTTGAAGAGTTCGGTTCCCCATGCTCCGTCTGCAAGGAAAACCTTGTCTTGTGTGATTTTCATACCGCACACCCTCCTACTCCGTTAAAAACTTTTTGCCTATATCGGGCCGGAACCACGCTCCGGGGAAAAAGACGTTTTTTACTCCTCTGTAGGCCCTGTCGGCGGCCTCAAAAAGGTCTTTGCCTGTACCCACAACGGTAAAGCATCTTCCGCCGCCTGTCTTGAGGATTCCCTCAGAATCGCGGTACGTTGCCGTGTGAAAGACCTCAAGGTCTTTTTCGCCCGGGGTTTCAGCTATCCTCACGGGCTGGCCCTTCCTGTAGGCGGCAGGATAGCCCTTTGCCGCTACAACAACGCCCACAGAGGCCCTCTCCGATACGGTAAGGGGAAAGGAATCCAGGGAACCGGTTGTGATTGCATCGCAGAGGTTTCCGAAGTCAGAGCTGATAAGGGGAAGGAGGCTTTGGGTTTCCGGGTCTCCGAAGCGCACGTTGTATTCAAGGAGTTTGGGGCCGCCGGGGGTAATCATAAGGCCGAAGTAGAGAATGCCCCGGTAAAAAAGTCCTTCGCGCCGTAAGCCCTCAAAGGTGGGTTCAATGGCTTCGCGGAGAATACGCTCTTTGGCGGCGGCGTCCAGCCAGGGAACAGGACACACGCTTCCCATGCCTCCGGTGTTGGGGCCCGTATCGTTTTCTCCGGCTTTTTTGAAGTCCATGCAGGGCGGGAGGAGGAGATAGTTCTTTCCGTCAAGAACAGCAAAAATCGTAGCCTCACAGCCTTCGAGGAATTCTTCGATAACAAGAACATCGTCCTTCAAAACCTTTTTGGCAAAGGCCGTCATTTCTTCTACGTTTTGCGATTCAAGAACGCCCTTTCCCGCCGCGAGCCCGCTTTTTTTGAGAACTAT
>JAITGB010000207.1 GCA_031280945.1 Spirochaetales bacterium | reverse complement strand
AAATCAAGGTCAACAACGAGAACTGTCTTTGCCATATATCAGCTCCTTGGAAAAATTTTATTACAGTATATACCGCTGGCTGGAGGCTCGCAAGATGAAGCGGGGAAGGCTTAGGGCATCGGCGTTTACTTTCTTCGAGCCGGCCCTGGGCGCATATTTTGCGGCAAAGCCGCAAAAAACCGGGCTTTGCGGGGCTCCGCTATCGCTCCGGACTTGGCCTAACGGCCAAGTCGCCTTCGGCCCCCTCCAATCCCTTGCGCGGCCAGAACAAATAACGCTAAGCGCAGTAATCAGTGCAGCTTTTAAAAATCATCACTTGACACATCGCAAAAACCCCTATACCCTAACCATTATGTTAAAAGCGGCCCAAACCGCATATTTACATCTTTCTCCTCAAGTAACCCGCCTGGCACGGTTCTTGCTCTCTCTCTCTCTCTCTCTCTCTCTCTAATACTCACCGTCATCTCTTTTTACGGGATAGCTCTGCCCAAACGGGAACACAGAAGCCCCCTCTCCCCATATCCATAACCCAAAAGGAGCCCTCTATGGCAGTTATGAACGAGTGGTAAGTAAATCCACTAAGGATTTTATAGTCAATCCGGCAAGGAATGAGGAATGTATGTTCTTCAAAATAAAACGGACAAGGAAGGTAAAGGAAAATGAAAAACAAATGGGTTTTGGTTCTTGGGATTCTAGCGGCTTTTGGGGCGGTGTTTATTGGCTGTGATAATGGCAGCAGCGGCGGCGGTTCATCCGAGTTTGACGGGACTTGGACAAAAGGCAGCTTCACGGTTGTCATAAATGGAACGGGGTTCACCATTAAATCATACGGTGCAAATGTTCAGAAAGGAACTTTTGCTTACAATGATGCATCTATTTCTTTTACCGCCACACATGATTGGATTGGAAATTCATGGACAGCAGACGAGTATACGGCATCAACGTATGGATATACCCTCAGTGGCAATACCTTAACCCTCACCCTTATCACTTATCAGAACCTGTATGACAGCCAATTTATCGGTACGTGGACAAGGTAAATGACAGGCTTGTGTCTATGGTTCGTACTTTGAAAAAGGCCGTTCCTTAAGCGGAAAAGCCCGTGGGCTCCCCACGGGCGCCGCGTGTACACAGACAAAAACTCCCCCGAAAAAACCATACAGAAAAAGCCTCTTGGACTTCTCCCCCAAATAGTATATACTCAACCTCTTTAGGAGAACCATGAAATTCAGCGAACTTAACCTTGACGAAAATTTACGAAAATCCATAGACGAAGCCGGTTTTACAGAGTGTTTCCCCGTACAGGAAGAAACTTTCCGGCGCACCCTTCTGGGCCTCGACGTTACCGTCCAGTCGCAGACAGGCTCCGGCAAAACAGCGGCCTTTCTTATCACCATTTTTCAGCAGCTCGCCGCAAACGAAAAATTCAAAGGCAGAAAAGCCCTCATCATCGTACCCACGCGCGAGCTTGCAACACAGATTGAAGCCGATGCGCGGGTTCTGGGCAAGTACATGCCCCTCAAAATCGGCAGCTTTTTCGGAGGCATTGGCTACGGCGCGCAGGAAGCTGTGCTGCGCGAAGGCGTTGATATTATGATAGGCACGCCGGGCCGGCTTATCGACTTCTCGCGCCAAAAGAAAATCAACCTCGAAGACGTAGGAATTCTCGTTATTGACGAAGCGGACAGGCTTTTCGACATGGGATTTCTGCCCGACCTCCGAAAACTCCTCCGCAAAATGCGCCCCGCCGAAGAAAGGCTCACCATGCTTCTCTCCGCAACATTGGGACTGCGCGTATCGAGCCTCGCCTGGGAGTACATGAACGGAGCCGAAGAGATTCAAATTGACCCGGAGCAGGTTACAGTCGAAACCATTACCCAGGAACTGTATCACGTTTCCTCCGCGGAAAAATTCCGCCTCCTTCTGGGAATTCTGCGCAAGAACGCGCCCAAAAGCGCCATAATCTTTACCAACACCAAACACGCCGCGGAGGAAATTTCCAAAAGGCTCAACCTCAACGGCTACAAAAGCCAGTTCATCATAGGCGACCTTCCGCAGAAAAAACGCCTCAGAATTATCGACGACATGAAGGAGGGGGTCATCAGCTTTCTCGTGGCAACAGATGTCGCCGCAAGGGGGCTTCACGTTGATGACCTTGACCTCGTCGTAAACTACGACATCCCCGAAGACGCGGAGAACTACGTCCACAGAATAGGCCGCACCGCCCGCGTAGGAAAAAGCGGCCTCGCCGTAAGCCTTGCCTGCGAAAAATTCGTTTTTGGCCTTGAAGCCATAGAAAAATACATAGGCGCGCGGCTTCCCGTACTCTCATTCACTGAAGAAGATTTTGCCGAAGACAAGAGCGCGGGCATGAAGATTCACACCGAAAGGTACGGACGGCCCGGCAGGGACAGGGACGAGCGCGGAGACAGGCGCGGCGGACGCAGCAGGGACAGCGGCAGGAGGCCCCCCCACAGAGGCGAGACCAGAAGCCGCGAAGAGGCCCGCTTTGGACGGCGGCGCGATGAGGCTGATTTCCCCTCCCGGGCGGGCGGCGCACAAAGACCTTCTTCCCCCGCTTCACCCCCTCACGTCCGCCATGAAGGAAAAAGACCGGCAGACCACACAAAAGACCGCCGCCCGGCCATGAACGCCGAAGAGCGGCTCACCTTTTACAAAGAAAAATACGGTGAAGATTTCCGCGCAGGCGGCGGCGGACACCCCCATTCCGGCAGAAAAGGCGGACGCACCGAAGGCCGCCGCGACAGACCAAGAGACGGACGCAAGTTTTCGCAGGGCAAGCCCGCCCCCTCACAGCACACAGGCGCGCGCCCCCAAGCCCCCTCCCCTGCCCCCAAGCCCGCGCACGAGATAGCCGCCGCGCCACCTGAGAAAAAACCCGGCTTCCTCAAAAAGTTCCTGGGCCTTTTTTCGGGAAAGAAAGAGTAGGCCGCGCGTCTTCGCGCGGGCTCTGGGCCGTGCCGCTGGGGGTAATAGGCGCGCAAGGGATTGGAGGGGACTTGCGGTTCGCGGAGCGAACCGCTGGTGTATTTGCGCGCAGCGCAAATACTTGGCGTATTTTGCTTCGAAAAATCCGCTGACCCCGCAAAGCCCCCCTCAAAAACGCGATTAGAGCCACAGCCACGTACTGCTTCCATGACGCACTTAGCCTGATTTTGCGTATAGTTACAAGCCGCGTTTTATCGGGCTCGCAAATTTCTCTTCGGAAAATTTGCTTGGGATGCGCCCAAATTCTTCTGTCTGAAATTCCTCAAGCTAAATAGAAATAAAATTGTTTGTGTGCTATGATGCGCGGGTTATGAAGGAACTACGAAACATCGGCA
>JAITGB010000199.1 GCA_031280945.1 Spirochaetales bacterium | reverse complement strand
CAGCTTTATTCGGCGGAGTCTCCGCGCTACGTTACTCCCGATATTATGGTCAAGCTCAAGGACGGCCAGTTCGTCATTATCTTAAACGATGAGGAGATTCCTGTTCTGGGCGTGAATCCTTTTTTTGAGGGTATTCAGGGCGCGGCCCGCCGCGAGAAGCTCAAGGAACTGCGGCAGTTTGTGAGCGAGAAGATTCAGCACGCGCGGCTTTTTATCAACGCGATTCAGCAGCGCAATCTTACCCTTTTGAAGGTGGCGCGGGCCATTGTGGAGTTTCAGCGGGATTTTTTTATCAACGGGCCCAAGTACATAAAGCCCCTTACCCTGAAGGATATTGCGGCGGAAATCGGCGTACATGAGGCCACGGTTTCCCGCACAACCACTTCAAAATACGTGCAGACCGAATGGGGTATTTTTGAGCTCAAGTATTTTTTCTCAAATTCGATTTCCGGCGCGGGCTCTTCGGGTTCGCGTTTTTCCAAGGAAGGGGTCAAGCAGGTCATAAAGGAAATAATCGCGGAGGAGGGGGGCAGGGGGCTGTCTGACCAGAAAATTTCGGAGCTTTTGGCGGCGCGGGGGATTTCCCTCGCTCGGAGGACTGTAACGAAGTACCGCAAGGAGCTTGATATTAACTCTTCGTATAACCGCTGAGAGCGGCCTTGCGCTGTTTGCAATAACTTGCGAAAATGTCTGCACATAAGCAGCATGGGAGGCTTGGCAATGAACATGGAAATTAAATCTGTACATTTTGAACTGCCGGAGGATTACCGCGAGCTCATCGAAAAAAAGACGCACAAGATTGAGTTTGCCCAGGAGATGATTGTGGGCCTTGTCTGTACGGTAACAAAGGAAAAGGGCTACTCTCTGGAGGCGGACATTCATTTCCGCTGGGGCAAGGTTCACCATTTCAAGGCGAAAGACTTTGACCTCCGGGCAGGTATCGATGCTCTTTTTGATAAAATCGAGTCAAAGGTCTCCAAGGAAAAGGAAAAAATAAAGCGGCACACAAAATGAAGATTTTTACGGTTTTGGACCTTATGGCCCTGGACTTGCGCGAGCATGACGACCTCCAGCTTCGCTGTACCGCGGCCAAGCAGGGGCTTTCCCGCTGTATAGCCATGCCGGACATAAACCGTCCGGGCCTTGCCTTGAGCGGGTTTTTTGACGACTTCGCTTTTCAGCGCGTCCAGCTCATGGGCAGGGGGGAGCAGGACTACATCGAAAAGCTCTTCAAGGAAGGCTCCTGCGAAACCGTGAACAAATTCTTCGAGTTCGGCCACAAAAAGGCGGGCGAGGAGATGCCCTGCGTCATTTTCAGCCACGCGAAAAACCCCAACCAGAGGTTTGTCGAACTGTGCGAGAAATGGGGCTGCCCGCTTTTGACGACCGAACTTCCCACCTCCAATTTTTCGGCCCGTCTTGTGCGGGCCCTGGGAGACGTGTTCGCCCCCCAGGAGAAAATGCACGCCGTTATGGTTGAGGTTTTCGGGGTAGGCGTTCTCATTCTGGGGGACAGCGGCGTTGGCAAGAGCGAAGCCGCCCTGGAACTCATAGAAAGAGGCCACAGGCTCGTAGCGGATGACACCGTTGAAGTGCGCTGCGTGTCCGGCAATATCCTCATGGGCCAGGGGCCGAACAAAAACATCAGCCACCACATGGAAATCCGCGGGCTGGGGTTTATCAATATCGCCAACCTGTACGGAGTAGCCTCCATACGCGACAAGAAACAGATTCAGCTCGTGGTGGAGCTTGAAGAATGGCAGACAGGCAAAACCTATCACCGCATGGATATTGACGGGAAGGACTTCTCGATGAGCGCCGACCCAGGCGAGGAGAGCGGCCGCGGCAAGCTCACCGAAACAGTTATTCTGGACGTCCACATTCCCTACGTAAAAATCCCCATCAAGCCCGGGCGAAACATTTCCATACTAATAGAAACCGCGGCCAAAAACGAAAGGCTCAAGGAACTGGGCTATCATTCGGACAAAGAGTTCGACCAAAAGGTGATGAAGTGGAACGAAGAATACTCCGCGCGGGTCTTCCACCAGATTAACAATTTGTACTAAAATGCGGTATGGCGCAGGAGCCGGGGTTTCCCGCATATATTTTTTTTGGAAGAATTATGGATAGGAGGAAGAATTTGGGCGCATTCTGGATTTTTTGCCCCCGGGGGCAAAAAATCCAGACCGGGCTTTGCGGGGCTTCGGCCCCGCCTGCGGCGTGGCTGCTTCGCACCCCTCCAATCCCTTGCGCGGCCCAGGGGCAGAACCCGGCGGCAAACCCTTGGGGGGTTTGCCGCCGGCATACCAGGTTATAAATGACAGAAAAATACGTTACCGTAAAAACCCGCGCGGGGATTCACTTAAGGCCCGCAAGCCTCATCGCGGAGCTTGCTGCAAAGTTTTCCTCAAAAATCCTTCTCATCAAGGAAAGCGAAAACGCCACCATGAACGCCAAGTCCCCCATGGGTATTCTTGTCCTGAAAACAGGCTACAACGACAAACTGCTTATACGGGCTGAAGGGGAAGACGAGGAGGCCGCGGTTGAGGCTCTGTTCAACTTTTTTGAACGCCGCTTTGGGGAAGAATAGGAAAAGGCCCTTTTTCCCCGCCGTGCTGTTCTCAGGACTTTTTTTCTGTACCGCCCCCTTGAGCGTTAACGCTTTAGAAGCGGCGCTTAACTTTATTCCCGATAATGAAGGAGGAAAAATTTCCGTCCGCGTGTCGGGCATAGACGAGGATGAGCTTCGGGCCCATATCCTCATGGGTTCGCGCTCGCGCATCGTGTACAACATCAGGCTCTACCGCGAAGGCAGGGTCATGCAGATTCTGGGCGACAGGCTCCTCTTTGAAGGAAATCCGGTTCAGGAAGCCCGCTGGGATATGTACAGCGCCTCCTGGGAAATTCTCCACGCGGACGGCCAGCGGAGGTTCTACACGGACTGGAAAACCTTTTTCAAAAAATTTATGGAACTGGACGGCTTTCGCGTACCGCACAGCATAGCTGGTAGTACGGAGGCCCTGGACGGCAAACTCTATGTCCTTGCGCGGGCGTCCTTCCTCAAAACCGTACTCAAGGCCCCCCTTTCCATTCTCCAGGCTTTTCCCGGCAGGGAGGAGGCAAAAAGCCCTTGGAGCAGGCTGGGCCTTCCATGAAGCTCCAGTGGAAAAAAAACTCAGGAGGCTCGCTTGCCGTTCTTGCGGGCCTTGTGTTTTCCTATATTCTCCTCGTAGCCCTCGTGCTGCTTTTTTCACAGCAGGTTCTTCTGGATTTTTCGCTGGGCAGAACCATTGTCCTGTCCGTTATAGCTGCCCTTACGATTCTTTTCAGCCTGCTCCTTCTTTTTGTCATCGGCGCCCAGAGTTTTGAACTTTTTCGCGGCGCGCCGAGGGAGAAGCCGGGCGTACGCTTTAAACTGCGGCTTGTGATTTTTTTTCTGGTTGTCATTGTGCTTTCCTCCGTGCCCCAGGCTTTTCTGTGCGTAAGTTTTATCAACTCCTCGCTTTTGGCGGTTTTTAACTCGCGGGTGGGGCAGTCACTTGCGGCCGGACGCAGCATTGCCCTTGAATACTACACGGAGAAGGCCCAGCACCTTGAGGAGCTTTCAGGCGGAGCTGTTTTTAGAAGGCTCCTCTCCGGCGCGGACAGGGAGGCAGCCTCTGTGTGGGACCAAATCCGGGTTCTTCTTCCCGGGGCAAACGCATTTCAGGTTTTCCGCTCGTCAGGGGCTCGTGTGTACGAAGCCGGAGACAGCCGGAATTTTATGGACGCGGAAACGGCCCGCCTCGCCCAGGAAGGACCCTTCCCCCGCGAGATTACCGCATCGGGCGCGGACGTTCTCAGGACAAAAAAGAGCTTTGAAAACCGCAGGGGCGCGTTTTTTGCCGTACTCACGGTTGCCATGCCTGCCGATTTTGCCGCGTCCGCGGAAGACCTCGCCGCCACTTTTGAAGCCTACCGCCAGTTTGAACAGTACCGCCCCGCCTTTCTTGCCGCGATTATGCTCCTCTACGGATTTTTTTCTTTCCCCCTGATGCTCCTCGCTGTTCTTGCGAGCTTCCGCCTGAGCGATGAAATCGTGCGTCCCATTGCGAGCCTTGAAGAGGCCACCCGCAAGGTAGCGGAAGGAGATTTCTCCTTCCGTATTCTTTTCCGTTCAGGAGATGAGCTTTCCTCCCTTGCCGGTTCCTTTAACAGTATGGTCATGGAACTTGAAAAAAGCCGCCTCAAAAGTATGCAGACGGAAAAAGTCGCCGCATGGCAGGAGATTGCCCAGAGGCTCGCCCATGAAATAAAAAATCCCCTTACGCCAATCAAACTCTCCGCCCAGCGCATACAAAGGCGCTACAGCGAAGGCGCGGAAGATTTTGAGGCTGTCCTTGATTCCTCCGTTGCGGCCATTATCCACGAGGTGGACAGCCTGGACGCGCTCCTCACGGAATTCCGCAGCTTCTCGCGCCTGCCCGCCCCCAAACCCGAACCGGTTATCCTCAAAAATCTTATCCTCGAATCCGCCGCAGCCTACCGCGGTTCCGAGAAAATCCTCTTCCGCTGTGATGAGGTTCCCGCCGGCATCCGCCTTGCCCTTGACCCCGGCCAGATGAAACAGGTTTTTTCCAACCTTGTTACCAACGCCATAGACGCCATGCCCGAAGGCGGGGAAATCATCTTCCGCGCCGCTCTTGTCAAAAAAGGCAACAGCCGCTACTGTAGAATAGAAGTTGAAGATACCGGCGAGGGAATACGAGAGGAAGACGTTTCCCAGGTTTTTAATCCGTACTACACGACAAAAAGTTACGGAACGGGCCTGGGGCTTTCCGTTGTGGAAAGAATCATATTTGACCATAAGGGCCAGGTATGGTTTGAGTCTCACCCCGGCGTGGGAACAACGTTTTTTATAGATTTGCCGGCATCTCCGGCATCCGGCGCGGGTGAAACAACCGGGGATGCCGGGACGCTCGAGGCGTGATACATACAGGGCCATGAATACAATTCTTGTAATAGACGATGAGGCGGGAATCCGGGGAGTTCTCCAGGACATTCTAAAGGACGAGAAGTACACAGTCTTTACCGCAGCGGATGGACGCGAGGGGCTTGCGCTTCTGGATAAGGAAAGCATTGACCTCGTTATTCTTGACGTGTGGCTCCCCAACATGGGGGGCATGGACGTATTAAAAGAAATACGCGAAAAGTTTCCCGGCATCGAAGTCGTTATGATTTCCGGCCACAGCAACATAGACCTCGCGGTCAAGGCCATAAAATCAGGAGCCTTTGACTTTCTTGAAAAACCCCTAAGCCTTGAGCGGGTCATAACCATTGTGCGCAACGCTTTTGAACTGGAAAAACTGCGCCGCGAAAACCTGTACCTGCGAAACAATATGCTGCAGGAAGACGAGATTATCGGCGAAAGTGATGCGGTGAGGCAGCTTTCTACCCTTATAGAGCAAAGCGGAAAATCCGACTCGCGCGTACTCATAACAGGGCCCAATGGAACGGGAAAAGAGCTTGTGGCGCGGGACATACACCGCAAAAGCGCCCGCGCGGGGGGCCCCTTTGTCGAAGTAAACTGCGCGGCCATTCCTGAGTCTCTTATAGAGAGCGAGCTTTTCGGCCACGAAAAAGGCGCTTTTACGGGAGCCATTTCACGGCGCAAGGGAAAGTTCGAACTCGCGCACAGGGGAACTCTTTTTCTCGATGAGGTGGCCGATATGTCCCTCAGTACGCAGGCAAAGCTCCTCAGGGTTATTCAGGAACTCAAGTTTGAAAGGATAGGCGGCGAAGAATCCCTTGTCGTTGACGTGCGCGTCCTCGCGGCCACAAACAAAAATATCCGCGAACAAATTGAGGCGGGCCGTTTCCGCGAAGACCTTTTTTTCCGGCTGAACGTTATACCCATTCAGGTGCCCTCCCTCGCGGAAAGGGCCTGTGACATTCCCCTCCTTGCCGATTACTTTATGGTAAAGTTCAAGCCTCCTGTGGAGCGAAGCCCGCGCAGCATATCCCCCGAAGGAATGAGTCTCCTGCAAAGCCACCCCTGGCCCGGCAACATAAGGGAATTGAAAAATTTTATAGAACGCATTAATATAATGACAGATGAGCAGTGCGTCTCACCGGAAACCGTAAAATACTATCTGGGAGAATCCCGCACGGAGGCCCAGGGCCCTGCGCCTGACGAATTTACGGGCATGAGTTTGGGGGACGCGAAGGAAGCCTTTGAGAGGGGCCTCATCGAAAGAAGGCTCGCGGCGGCGGGCTATAACATCGCCAAAACCGCGGAGGCTCTGGGAATCTATCCGAGTAACCTCCACGGCAAAATGAAACGGTATGGAATAAAAGCGGAAAAATGAAAGGACTTACAGCGCGGCAAAAAGAAATTCTCTCGTTTATAAGCGGGTTTATAGACAGGCACAGATTTCCGCCTACCCTGCGCGAAATTTCCGAAGCCTTCAAATTTTCCGTAAAGGGCGCCCACGACCACGTACGAGCCCTGGAGAAAAAAGAAATTCTCCGCTACAGGGCAAGAAGCTCCCGCACACTGGAGATTATAGACCGCTCCGTCCTGGCCGGCAGCGAAGAAGAAGAAGTGCGCCGCCTTCCCATTGTGGGAAAAGTCGCCGCGGGGATGCCTATTTTCGCGGACGAAAACATAGAGGGCTACCTCGGCATCTCCCGCCACAACCTGAAAAACGATGATTACTTTGTCCTGCGCGTTGAGGGTTCAAGCATGATTGAGGCGGGCATTCTGGACGGCGACCTCGCCGTTATCGCGCGGAGGAACACGGCCAGCGACGGAGATATAGTTGTCGCCCTTATAAACGACGAGAAAGCCACCCTAAAAAGATTCTTCCGCGAAAAAACCCGGGTGCGCCTTGAACCGGCAAACTCTGACCCGGCCTACAAAACAATCTACGGACGGAACGTCCACATTCTGGGCCGCCTGGCCTACATTCTGCGCTCCTATGAATAAACCCGAACCCGTATACCTGCTCCTGGGGCCGGAGGAGGGAAAGAAAAACGCCTTCGTAGCGGAAATACGCGAGGCCCTCACCCGTTTACTAGGAGAGCCTCCCGAAGAATACCATTACTATCTTTTTGAAACGCCCATGAGGGACGTTGTGTCTCTCCTGCGTAACGCTTCCCTTTTTGCGCCCCAAAAACTGGTTATCTGCCGAGGGGCCGAAGAGGTCAAAAAAAAGGACGATATTTCGCTCCTCGCGGAGTATGCAAAAAAACCTGCCGCGGACGGCGTTCTCATTCTCGAAACGGCTGAAACCCGCATAGAAAAGAAAATCGAAGACGCGGCGGGCTCTATCGGCAAAAAGATTTTCTGGGAACTCTTCGAGAGCGATAAAAAAAGCTGGGTCGTAAATTATTTTCGCAGCCGCAAAACCCACATTACGAGCGAAGCCGTAGAGCTTTTTCTTGAGCTTGTTGAGAACACGACGCAGGAAATGGAAAGGGAGGCGCGCAGCCTTACCTTTTTTCTGGGGGAAAACGCGGAGGTTACGGAAAAAGACGTTGAAACCTATCTCTACCACAGTAAACAGGAAACGGTTTTTACCCTCTTCGATGCGATTTGCCGCAGGAACATTGAAGCCGCCTTTGAAATCCTCACTAAGCTCCTGCGCGAGGGCGAGGATAACCCCATTCCCGTACTTACAAGCCAGTTCCGCACCCTCCTGTCTTTCAGCCTTCTTCTGGGCCAGAACTACTCCGTAGAGGACGCATCAGGCAGCCTTAAAATCTCAGGCAAGCGCAGGCAGAAAACCTTTACGGACGGAGCGCACAGCTACACCACACAGGAGCTTCAGCACATCATGCTCCTGTGCGCGGGCTTTGACGAGAAGCTGCGCTCCGGCATGAACGATATACATAACCGCCTTGTTGAGTTTTTCCTGTACAGCGTTATGGCCTTAAAGGGCGGGAATTTTTTGCAGGTGTAGGCAAGGAAAATTAAATGATATTGATTATACATTGGCGAGATTGACATCAGAACTGTTAGAAATAAATTTTAATCAACAAAAACGCCATTTCCTTTATAGCCAAATCTTCTCCAATATCTTTCATAAGCAATTTTGGGGTCATTATATAGCTCATCTTTATATTGTTCCATATATTTTAAATATTTTATTATTGCGCTACATTGCGTGTCATTAAATAATGACATACGTTCTAAAAACCATTCCCTTTGCCCGTCATTATTTTTTAGAAGTTCTTTCATTAATTCTTCATCGTAACCTATAGAATTATTATATAGTTTTAAATAATTAAATTGATTAACAATATCGGCTTTTTCAGGCAGAGTAAATATACTTACAACAACATCCGGCACATCGTCTGTTTCCTCAAAATATTCTATACTTGCTATCATAAACGCCGGTATAAAATATTTAAAAGCGTTATTACTGAAAAAGTAAATGCCGTTCCTGTTTTCTAAAATAAACTTATAATCCAATTCATGCCAAAATTTACCTGAATAAATTTTTTCTATTCCTTCATCAGCGGTCTGTGTATCGTAGACTATATCATTATCATCAGGCTTTTGTTCAAACAAAAAGGCTGATTTTATTAATTGTATCAACTCAGCCTTTTCCATAATATAATCATCATGATAAAC
>JAITGB010000054.1 GCA_031280945.1 Spirochaetales bacterium | reverse complement strand
CGTATAACAGGTCTGTTTACGCTACGCCCGCAGTAGCGGGCTTGGCCTCCATTCGGCTAGGTCAGTCGCTTTGCTCCTTCCCACGCCTCATTGCGGCACATTTTGCCAGCCCTGGTCTTTGCTACGCAAAGCCCTTATCCGGGCTGGCAAAACGTCGTAAACAGCCGGAACGATAGGAGAGGTTGTTATTCATCCCGCAGGTCGTTTGTCAAAATAGTCATCCAGTCTCTTCTGCAATATATAAACCTGTATAACGATACCGTTTTGTTTTCTTCGTTTACTGTGTATACCAATATGTAGTTTTTTACTCCAATAAACCGCAGGCCCTTTGCCGACAAAAAACTATTATGAACGAGGGGCCTCACGAAAGGGTTCTCTTTTAATTATTTATATTTTCCTTTTAGTTCTTGAAAAAGTTTTTTTGCGGCCATTGGCGCGTTTAAGACTTTTGCAATATATTTTATTGAAGATGCTATGTCATTATTTGCCGTTTCTGAGAATACTAGCTCATACATTATTTGCCCAATGCTGTTTCCATGTTTTTAAGGACTTCTTCTTCCGTTAGTGTTCGTCCATTTTCTATATCTCCGATTCCTTCCTGAATCATTTTGTATAATTCGGCGCCTCCGGCGATTTCTTCGTAGGTTTCGATGCTCATTACAGCAAGGTCGTCCTGTCCATTTCTGGTTATAAATACGGGTTCGCGGTACTTGTGGCAAAAATCGGAAATCGCGCTATAATTATTGCGCAGTTCAGCGCTTTTTCTAATGACCGGCATTTTTGTTCCTCCTGAAGCAGGGTATGGTATTATAATATGGGTACCCTCATATCTGTGTCAAGCTTTGACGCGCAAGGGATAGAAGCGGAAATCCCGGAGAAAAGCCGAAGGCTTTTTGAGGAATTGGAGCGGATAGCCCGGTTTTTTGCCCAGCGTGATTTTGCGGAGCAAAATCCGCAAGGCAAAAAATGCGCCCCAAAAAGTTATATGCGCCCAAATTCTCAAACTCACTGTGCCTCCACCCCCGAAGCGAGTTTTTGTTTGAGGGCGGCGAAAAAGTCCGCTGTTTTTTCGGCGCTGGGGGGAGCTTCTTCCGTGTGGCGGACGATGAGGGCGGGGGGGATTTCCGTTATAAAGGGCGAAGGGGAGGAGTCGATGACCTCTTTCATCATTCTGCGCCTGCGGCAGGAGGTAATAAGGAGTTTACTGCGCGCGCGGGTAATGGCGACGTAAAAAAGGCGGCGCTCCTCTTCGAGGCTGTCCTCCGATTCCTCAAGGGTGCGCGCGAGGGGAATGATTCCTTCTTCAACAGCGGGAAGAAACACCACTTCAAATTCCAGGCCCTTTGCGGAATGAATCGTCATGAGGTTGACCTTGCCTTTTTCGTCTTCGTCCGCGTCCTCGTCCTGGCTTTGAAGGCTGATTCTGTTTAAGTAATTGTAGAGGCCGGGGTTCATGTTTTCGGGGTCTTTTTCCCAGTATTCTATTGACGAGCAAAAGCTGTCTATGTTTTTGAATTTCCACTTTGCGGCGTTTTTGTTCTGGGGAAATTCCGCGACAAGATATTCCCAGTAGCCCACGGCGTTTACCAAAGAGCGCACGGCCTGCGCTATGTGCCGGGGCCTCATGGCAAGGCTGCGGTGTTCTTCCATAAGTTCAAGAAATCCCGCAAGCTCCAGCTTTGTTTTTTCGCCAAGACTTAAGTCCCCGCCCCCGGCGAGAAGATGTACCGCGGAAAAAAGCGAACAGGAGTTCGTCTTCGCGGCAAGGTTTATGTGTTCCACGGTTTTTTTGCCTATTCCCCGGCGGGGAGTATTGATGATGCGCAGGAGGCTCACGTCATCGTCAGGATTCGCCATGAGGCGCAGGTACGCGATGATGTCCTTTATTTCCTGCCTCTGAAAAAAGGGCTGGCCCCCTGAGACGCGGTAGGGAATGTTTTCCGCGAGAAATGCCTCCTCAATGGGGGCGGTCAGGTGATTCGTGCGCAGAAGTACCCCCACATCGGAAAACTTGAGGTTCTCGCGGAATTTCAGGCCCCGGAGCGTTCCCGCGATAAATTCAGCTTCCTTTTTTTCGTCTTCGGGATAAAAGATTTCTATGGGCCTGCCGCCGGAAGAAGGCGTCCAGAGCTCCTTGTTTTTGCGGTTCTTGTTGTGGGAAATAAGGCCGTTTGCCGCCGCGAGGATGGTGTCCGTTGAGCGGTAGTTTTGTTCGAGTTTGAGTTCAACGCGCTCAGGGTAATCTTTTTCAAAGCGGAGAATGTTTTCAAAATTTGCGCCTCTCCAGGAGTAGATGGACTGGTCATCGTCTCCCACAACGCAGATGTTGCGGGAACCGTCCGCGAGGAGTTTCATAAAATCGTACTGAATCATGGATGTATCCTGAAACTCGTCCACCATAATGTAGCGGAAACGGCTGCGGTATTCTTCGAGAACAGAGGGGTGTTCGCGGAAAATGCGCAAGGGGAGAACCAAAAGGTCGTCGAAATCAACGGCGTTATACACCTTGAGGTGAGAGAGGTATTCTTCGTACAGGGGAAAGAGAAGCTCTTCCCCGCCTGTCCACGTTCTTCTTCCGGTTTTTACCGCAGAAAAAAGTTCCGCTGTTTTGTACAGGCTTAAAGCTTCAGGGGCGAGCTTGAGTTCCCGCGCGGTCTCCTTGATGAGCGCAATCTGGTCGCTCTGGTCGTAGATGCTGAAGTTTTCGCGGTAGCCCAAAAGGTGTATGTGCTCCCGGAGGACCCTCACCCCAAAAGCGTGAAAAGTGGAAACCACAAGGTTTGTGAGCTTTCGCGCGGTGAGGGTTTTGACCCTGCTTTGCATTTCGCGGGCTGCCTTGTT
>JAITGB010000010.1 GCA_031280945.1 Spirochaetales bacterium | reverse complement strand
ATAACCCATATTCGGCGCTTCCCCGCATTGTTCTTTTAACTTACCAACTGCCCGAAACAATCAGAGAAATTGCCGCCAAAGGCGAATTCGATGAATTCGACTTGAACGTGTTCTTTTCCGCCGAGAAAGCCGGAAACAATGCCTTCTTCAAGTATGAGGAGTATGTGCAAAAATGGCTTGACCTTATCCGTGGCGCATTTCAGGAAACCTCGGTAGACAATTTGAAATTGGGAGCAAAAAAGCCGCCTCTGCCTTTTGCCGATGTGCAGCTTATAGAAAACCTAACCCATACTTTCTGGTTTCTGCCGTCCGTTTCCGCTTGTTATGCCATGCGTAACCTTATCAAAAAACGAAATAACACATTTTATCATGACTACACAATCATTGTAGCCGCCGGAACTCAGGCTGGAATCGGAGTAAACGCCCTGCCCCCGGTGCGCGAAGCCATGACGGATAATCCTCTTACATCAAAATCAATAACCCTTTCCTGCGGCAAACTGACAACGGGCGTATCAATCAAGCCGTGGACAGGAATATTTATGCTCCGCAACCTGACAAGCCCAGAGACTTATTTTCAGGCCGCTTTTAGAGTGCAGACACCGTGGACAGTGAAAAACCCCGACGATAAATCGCCTGGCCAAGAAATTATTTTGAAAAATGAATGCTATATTTTTGATTTTGCCCCCGACCGGGCATTGCGGCAGATAGCTGATTACGCCTGCCGGTTGAATATTGAAGAACAAAATCCCGAAAAGAAGGTCGCTGAATTTATTAAGTTTCTCCCTATTCTTTCCTACGACGGATTTTCCATGCGGCAAATGGACGCCGCCGCGATTCTCGAAATAGCCATGACCGGAACCGCCGCCACTCTTCTTGCAAAACGCTGGGAAAGCACTCTGTTGGTCAATGTTGATAACGAAACATTGACGCGCCTCATGAACAACAAACAGGCAATGGAAGCTCTTATGTCGATAGAAGGATTTAGAAACCTCAATCAGGATATTGAAACTATTATTAACAAATCAGGTATCGTTAAGAAAGCAAAACAGGAAGCCAACGAAAAAGAATTTTCAGTCCAGGACAAACGGGAATTAACCGAAGCGGAAAAGGAATTCAAAACCAAGCGAAAACAGATACAGGAAAAACTGATAAAGTTTGCCACTCGTATTCCTGTCTTTATGTATCTTACCGATTTCCGGGAAATGTCTTTGACCGATGTAATCACCAAAATCGAACCGGAACTGTTTAAAAAGGTAACAGGGCTTAACGTTAGAGACTTTGACCTTTTGGTAAGCCTCAATGTATTCAATTCTGCCCACATGAACGGCGCGGTGTACAATTTTAAACGCTACGAAGACGCAAGCCTTGTCTACACCGGGATTGACAAACATGAGGGAGAAAGAGCCGGCGGCTGGGATACGGTTGTGTCAAAGCAAGAGTATGAGAAATTTTTTGAAAATAGGCTGGTCTGGTAAGGTCCTGGGGGGGGGTACATATTTTGGCCTCCCATACAGGGGCGGTTCGGTTATCCGAGGCCACCGCAACCGGGGGGCTCCCCCCGCCGGAGGCGGGCGGGGGTTTCAGGCCGCGCCGCGAAGCGGCGCGGGCCTGCCCCGGCGAAGCCGGGGCAGGGGCCGTGGGGCGCAAGGGATAGAAGCGGAAATCCTTGCGGATTTTGCGAAGCAAAATCCGCTGGATTGGAGCGGATAGCCCGGTCTCCCGGAATTTTTTGCCCACAGGGCAAAAAATTCCGGGAGATGCGCCCGGCTTCCCTAAGTGGAAACTGTAGGTCTTGACGTTTTGGGGCTATATCTTTATAAAGGATTGTAGTTTCCGAGGAAGGGGGGGTTATGCCGGAATGTCCGCATTCGTGAGGGACCCAATCATCAGAATGGTTCGGGTCTGTAAGTCCTACGGGGGGCATCAGATTTTGTTTGATGTGTCCCTTGATGTGGGTGAACGGGAATTCCTGACTATTCTGGGGCCCAGCGGCTGCGGCAAGACGACTATCCTGCGTCTTTTGGGGGGCTTTGAGGCGCCTTCGTCGGGTGAGATTTTTCTTGAGTCCCGTCCTGTTACGGGGATTCCGCCTTACAGGCGGCCTATCAATACTGTTTTTCAGAAGTATTCGCTTTTTTCCCATTTAAATGTGTTTGAAAATATTGCTTTTGGCCTTAAGATTCGCAAGCTGCCCAGAGCGGAGATTGGGGCGAAGGTTCTGCGTATGCTTGAGCTTGTGAACCTTAAGGGCTATGAGAAGCGGGGGGTCAATTCTTTGAGCGGGGGGCAGCAGCAGCGGATTGCTATTGCCCGCGCTCTTGTGAACGAGCCGAAGGTTCTGCTTCTGGACGAGCCTCTGGGGGCTCTTGATTTGTATCTTCGCAAGGAGATGCAGTTGGAGCTAAAGAACATGCAGACGAGCCTGGGGATTACTTTTATTTATGTTACGCACGACCAGGAGGAGGCTCTTACGATGTCGGACAAGGTCGTGGTGATGAATCAGGGCCGGATTCAGCAGATGGGGACGCCTCAGGATATTTACAATGAGCCCACGAATGTTTTTACGAGCCGTTTTATCGGTGAGAGTAATATTTTTGACGGGGTGATGGAGAGGGATTTTCTTGTTGCTTTTGGGGGGCGGGAGTACCCCTGCGTTGACAAGGGTTTTGCGGCGGGGGAGGCGGTTCACGTTGTTATCCGGCCTGAGGATGTTGAGACTGTTGAGCCTTCCGAGGGGTTTCTTTGCGCGCGGGTTCTTTCGTCTGTTTTTAAGGGTGTTCACTACGAGATGCTTGCGCGGGAGGATGTTCGTACCTGGATGATTCACAGTACGCGAAGCCGGGCGGTGGGGAGCGAAATTGGTATTCGTTTTGGGCCTGAGGATATTCATGTGATGAAGCGCGAGGCGGGGAAATGAGGCTGCCTTCGCTTTTTCAGGGGAAGGGGGGCCGCGCGGCGGGAAGCGGGGTTCAGACGGCTGCGGCTGGGCGCGGCGCAAGGGCGGGGGGTTCGGTTTCGCGGGGGAATCTTCTTCAGTATCCCTATATTCTGTGGGCGGGTCTTTTTATTTTTGTTCCTCTTGTTATTGTGCTGTGGTACAGTTTTACTGTTCCTTTTGCGGGAGCTGCGGGGTCTTCTGCGGGTACGGGGGAGGCGGGGCTTGTTTTTTCGGCGGAGAATTACAGGCGGTTTTTGAGTCCTGTGTATGTGCAGGTTCTCTACCGTTCCATTGTGCTTGCAATCAAGGCGACTTTTGTGTGTCTTCTTATTGGGTATCCTGCCGCGATGATTATAAACGCTATGCCGCGCGGCTGGCGGAATACGGTTCTGCTCCTTATGGTTATTCCCATGTGGATAAATTTTCTTCTGCGTACCTATGCCTGGATGGTTCTTTTGGGCCGCAGGGGGGTTCTCAATACTGTTTTGGAATTCTTTGGGCTTCCCGGGCAGGAGTGGCTCTATACGGAGACGGCTGTTTTAATTGGTATGGTATATAATTTTCTTCCGTTTATGGTGCTTCCCCTGTACAGCGCGCTTTCGCGTATAGGGAGGGAGACTATTGAGGCTGCGGAAGATTTGGGGGCAAATGGTTTTGTTGTTTTTCGCCGCGTTATTTTGCCCCAAAGCGTTCCGGGGGTGATTGCGGGGATTACTATGGTTTTTATGCCTGCTGTGAGCACTTTTGTTATTTCCGCTCTTTTGGGCGGGGGGCAGTCCATGCTGATTGGCAATCTTGTTGAGCAGCAGTTTCTCTCCGCGGGGGACTGGCATTTTGGTTCGGCCCTTTCGATTATTATGATGGCTGTGATTCTTTTTTCCATGGCCATAGTTTCGCTGTACGACAAGGGCGCGTCCCTTGAGGGGGGAAACCTGTGGTAAGGAGGTCTTTCTCTTTTTTCTACCTCTCTGGAATTTTTCTTTTTCTCTACGCGCCTATCGCGGTTCTTGTTGTGTTTTCTTTTAATTCGGCGAGGTCAACTTCTACGTGGGGGGGCTTTTCGCTTAACTGGTACAGGGCGCTATTCCAAGACAGGCAGATTATGACGGCATTGTATTATACCCTTCTTATTGCTTTTCTCTCGTCGGTAATTTCCGCTGTTGCGGGAACCGCGGCTGCTGTGGGGATTCACAGAATGCGGGCTGCGGCGCGGCGCTGTGTTATTGCCCTGAACAATGTTCCTGTTCTTAATCCCGATATTGTAACGGGCGTTTCCCTTATGGTTTTGTTTACGGCTTTTCGCCTCAGGCTGGGTTTTTGGACTTTACTTTTGTCGCATATT
>JAITGB010000271.1 GCA_031280945.1 Spirochaetales bacterium | reverse complement strand
CACGCGGACAGGGGGGAGTACGGCGGGGCCCTTTCCGACTATATGCAGGTTTTGAGAATCAATCCCGATTCCGCCGATGCGAAAAAAAATCTGGACACTATCCGCGAGCAGCTCCTCGGGCCCTGATGAGAAAGGGGCAGGGTGTGAGTTTGGGGTTTATTTTTCTGGTATCCATAACGTTGTACGGAGCCTTATTTTTGCTTACTTTTAATATCAATCCCTTTCGGGACGCGGCTGCCATAGCAGGACAGCGCGCATGAGGGGGCCGGAATACTTTTTTCTCGATTTTGACGGCGTTGTCTGTGATTCTATCCCCGAATGTTTTCTCTCCTCGCATACGGCCTACAAAACCCTCCTTAGGGGCGAAACCGTAACGGAGGTTTCCCTCAGGGAAAAAAAGCTCTTTTACGCCTACAGGCCCTTTATACGCAGCGGAGAGGACTATATTCTCATTCATGATATGATTCGGCGCGGCGTTGAGGTGGAAAGTCAGGAGATTTTTGACAGGGAAATAGAAAAGGCAGGAGCGGGCACGATGAAGGAATACGGACGCCTGTTTTACAGGGCCCGTGAAGCCCTCCTCGCCTCAGAGAGGGAATTCTGGCTGGACCTCAACCCCCTTTTCGCGGGAATGGCGGAAATCCTTCGCGCCGTGGCATCTCATCCGAATTTCTATATTCTTTCCACGAAAAAGCCGCCTTTTATTCTCGAAATACTCTCCCACAACGCGGTAACATGGGAAGAGGGGAGGGTGCTTTTTCCCGGAGACAGGACAAAAAAGGAAGTCATTGAGTCGGAACTGCCGCCGGAAAAGAGGGCCATTTTTGTGGACGACCAGCTTGACCACCTTCTCGCGGCGGCAAAAAATCCCAACATTGTATGCGCCCTCGCCAAATGGGGCTACGTGAAAAAGCCCTGGCTCGAACAAAAGGAGATTCCCGTTATCGGGGAGAAAGACCTCTTACAGTTTGCGGAAGGCTTTTTTAGGGAGACGTTTCCTGGGGGGTAAGGAGGAGCATAAACTCATCACTGGAGATGACGTCGGATTCGTTTCCCCTCTCTTCGTGATAGTTTTCCACAAGCGCCCTGATTTCCTCACAGTCGTTTTTCTGAGCCGCCCGAAGCCGGGCAAAGTCCTCAAAAACAGCGGAGGGATTCGCTCTCAGGCTCACCCGAATCTCGGAAAGCTCTCCTCGGCCTTCGCCGCCCTCAGGCCCTGGAAGCAGGCAGGTAAATTTGTTCGCAATAATATCGTCCAAAAGAGCAGCGAGGTTCCGTTTTGCCCTGAGGAGACCGCGAAAGTAGTCGTTTTTCTTGATAAGCCGCGAATTGGATTTGAGGGAAGAATACATACAGTCAAGGATGCTCCCCGCGAAGAGAATATCCTCTTTGAGCCTGTCCCGAAAATACTCAGGGTCTATTTCCAGAAGAAGCCCGTTTTTGACTGTTTTCAGGAGGCTTTCCGCGTAGAAAATATTGTCCTCGTAATGAATCTTTGTCGCCATACCTATTTTTACCTGCCGTGTCCTCTCTTAAGAGTATCGACACTGCATTTTGACCACTTGACTTTTTTACCGATTTATTGCAGATTCCTGAACCTGAATGACTGAAGTACGACCCACAAGGAGTAAGAGGCATGGATAAAGAGTTTCTCCACAGCATGAGAGAATCTCTCGAAAAGCTCAAAAAAGAAATTATCGATAAACTGCTCGCGGAGAGCTCCGAGTTCCGCGAAATCATGGAAGACATGGACCCCAAGGACCTCGTTGATATTGCCGCCGAAGATATAGACCGCAAAACCCTTGAGGCCCTGGGTACGCAGGAAATAAAACGCCTTCGCGCCATAGACGCCGCCCTGTCCCGCATCGAGAACGACCGCTACGGCCTGTGCGTCAAGTGCAACAAAAAAATCCCCGTAGAAAGGCTTACGGCAATGCCCTATGCCCTCATGTGCATAAACTGCAAGACCGCGGACGAGCGCCGGAACCGGTAGGCCCTCCGTGTCAACACTGTAAGAAAATCAATGGGGGGCAAGCTCCACTGTCAACAACTTAACAGGAGATGAGCGGTATATTTTCTTATTGCGCAAGGGATAGAAGCGGAAATCCCGCAGGACAACGGACGAGGAATTGGAGCGGATAGCCCGGTTTTTTACGGCCTGTGGCCGTAAAAAATGCGCCCACTTTCTTAAGTTGTTGACAGTGCCGCTGTACTCGCGCAAAAAAATCTTAATACGAGCCCTTCCTCCGTCCGATACATAAAGCGGAGGAACTACCTGTGATTGAACCTGTACCCGTACCAGGAACAATGCCGCTTGCAGACCTGATTCGGATTCGCTCCGCATCGGGCCGCGTCCTCTTGCCGTCCTCCGAACCCTACCCTATACGTTTTGAACACATATCGGGCGTTCCTTCCGCCGGCGAAAAGTCAGGCTACAGCATCACAAAACTACGCATCCTCGACCGCCTCCTTGACCGCCTCTCGCTCCTGCGCGGCGAAAAACCCAAAGTCTCCACCGACGGTCTTTCCACGAGCGGCCTGGAACGCCTCATCGAAGACCTCAAAGAAAGCCTGCACGAAGACGTACAGAAAGCCTCCGCCACACCTTTCGCGGCCGTACTGGGCGCGGGAATTTCAGAAAACGGGGCTCTTGTCAATTTGCTGATTTAAGATTTACTTTACGTAATAACCTTAAGATTCAAGGACGGTGCGGGCCTACGCGCTACACTGTAACCGCGCGCCGCGAAGTCTTTGTCTCCAGGCGCACATAGGGATTGTGGCGCATCTCCCGTTCAAGGGTTGACTGCGGCCCGTGCCCCGGAAAAACCCGCGTCTCGGGAGGAAGAACGTAGAGCTTTTTCTGAATACTCGATTTTAGGGCCCTCGCATCTCCGCCCGGAAGGTCGCTGCGTCCTATGCCCTCGCAGAAAAGAGTATCTCCGGTCAAGAGAATGCCCCTGCTTTCACTGTACAGGCACACGCTGCCCTTTGTGTGGCCCGGCGTATGGATAACCCTTAGGTCTGAATCAAGGATAGAATCTCCCTCTTTGAGCAGGACGTCCGCTTCGGGAACACCCCGGTACAATTCCTCAAAGAGAGCCGTGCCCTCCGCGCCCAGCCCGGCGAAACTGTTTTTGTGCGTTTCCGGGGCGCGCTTGCCGAAGTAGGCGGCGTCCAATCTGTGAACCGCCGAAAAGATGGTACAGCCCTCCGCCATATAGTGTTCCCGTATTTCCTGGGCCGCGCCCGAATGGTCAAGATGTCCGTGGGTAAAAATCATGATGCGGGGCGTAAGATTAAGAGAGACAAGCCGCTTGATAATGTTTTCCGCGTCCCCGCCCGGGTCAACAAGGTAACATTCTTTTTTTCCGCTAAAGTAAATGTACGAGTTGGTATATAGCATGCCTACAATTAATCTTTCAATCATGATACTATTAGGGTACGGCTTTTTCCTGTGAACGGCAAATTTTTTAAGAGGTTTTGCGTTTGAGTATAGCTGTTTTTGTATGGCTCGGCGTTCTCGCCTCTGTGGTCTACCTCGTGGTTCCTGCCCTGGGCGCGTTTTTTGTCCGCGCGAGATGGAGGGGCTTCCGCGTTTTGGCTGCGGAGGCTTCCCGCTACCCGGAAATTACCTACAGGGAAGTTCACGCCCGCTCCGGGGAAAAAGAAGCCTCATGCCATTGGTATTTTCTGGGCGCGCTTGAAGCCTTTCAGGACGATGAAATCATTTGGCTGAGAAACAGCAATATTGCGCTCTCCGCGGATATGAAGGGGCAGAAGGTTTTTCTTCTGCCTTCGCGCACGGACCAGAGCGAAGCCCCCGCGGGGGAGGCGATTCAGGTGATTCCCTGGGAAAAGGTGAGGTCTCTGCCGGAAGGCACTCAGGTTATGATTGCGGGAAACCTCCACATCGAAGGAAGAAAAGGCCGTTTCCGCGCCGGCAAAGGCAGCGAACTTCTTATAATTTTCTACGACGGAGACAGTTCCTCTCTTTTGAGGAGGGCGGTACTCCACGGGCGGCAGCGTAACGAATACTGGAACCTTTTTACTCCCGCCTGTCTTGCGGCGGGTTTTCTCTCCGGTATGATTTTGGCCTATGTTTTTTTGCACAGTCCCGTGGAGCGTATTCCGGCAATCCTGTCTCTGGGAATTTCCTTTGTT
This sequence comes from Spirochaetales bacterium, assembly GCA_031280945.1. GTDB lineage: Bacteria > Spirochaetota > Spirochaetia > DTKZ01 > DTKZ01 > JAISAF01. The sequence goes on along the minus strand of JAITGB010000271.1, from coordinate 1,773 downwards.
CCGTTTATTCCCGTACTGCCGCCGGGACTGGCTTTTTTTGTCCTCTACCGCCGTCTGTGGAAAAAAGGGAGGGTTCTCCGCGCGGAAAGGGATATTCTCCGCCTTCCGCCCGGCGGGTTTGGGGCTTCTCCTGAACACATTACCTCTGACCCATTGCGGGCGGGCCTTTGCGAAAAGAGGGCTGTCCGGTGTGAGGTTGCCGCTCTTGCCCTTTTCGCTGCGGGGTTTTTGGGGAACGCTTATCTTGTTCTCCGGCTTCTTGCGTGGATTGTACGCTGAGGTTTTCGGGAAAAAGATTTCCGGCGGGGAAGGGATTTGGTATGACGCACGCAGCCTGATTTTGCGAAAGAAAATGCGCCCCAAAAAGTTATATGCGCAGGCCCCGCTCTATACGGTGTCTTCTTCCGGGGAAATCCGGGAATCCTTTTTTTTCGCGTAGTTTACCGTGAGGCTTTTTCCCCTGAACTCGCAGCCGTTTAAGGCGCTGATGACGCCTTCGGCCCTGCTTTCGGTTATTTCAACGAAGGAGTAGCTTTCCAGAACGCGGATGCCGCCTATGTCGTCTCTTTCCATGCCGGGAAGGCGGGAGAGGATAAAGGCTGTTATGTCTTTGGGAAAGACTTTGCGGTTTTTGCCCAGGCCGAAGAACAGGAGTTTGCTGCCCGCGCGGGCAAGCGCGGGGCGTTCCCTGCGGGCTTCTCCTGCCGGGGTTTTGTTTTTTTCCCAGAGGAGTTTAATGAGGTAGGCCGCGAGGTTTCCCCTGTCGAAGAGAGAGATGCTCTTTGAGAGAATTTTTTTGTATTCCCGGAGCGCGGCTATGTTGTTTTCCCGCATTGCGCGGGACTTCTCCTTTATAAAATTTTCAAGGGCGGCCCGCCCGCCGGGTATTTCGTAGTGTTCCATGTGTAAACTGTTTATCTCCTGTTCATCTGTAAATATAAGCCTCCCGCCGGAATTTTCATAATCATTTCGGGGCGGGCTATGAAAGTTCTTGAGTTTTTTTTCGCGTATGATTCTGGGCCTTTGCAAAAACTTTTTTAGTTCACGCAGGTCCGCGCCCAGGGTTTCGCAGAAGACGAGGGTGTGGGGACAGAAGCCTGTTCGTGAGTAAATAAACTGCAGGTCGGCGAAGAAGTCTCTGCACTCTTCTTCGGAGGGGCAGGCGATGAGTACGCGCTCGACTTGCGAGAGGAGGGCGCTTCTTCTGCGTATGTGGTCTATAATTTTTTGGGGAGTTTCCACAAAAAGGCTGTTCGCGTTTTCGGACTTTTGGCCTGAGTATGTTTTTTCGCCGGGCGCGGGCATTTCGCCTCCGCCTGTGGAATTCCGTATATCCCGCGCAAGGCTGGGGGAAGGGGCGAGGAGGAGGGCTTTTGCTTCGGCTCCCTGGAGGGCGGAGAGAGCCATGCCGATAAAAAAGCCGCAGCTTTTGCCCGCTTCGAGAATCGCGTCCCGCCGGGAACGTATGATGTCGATGATTTTTTTCCGTGCGCGGGGTACTGCGAAGCTCTCGGTGCGTGATGATGTGTCCGCTGCGGCTGGAATTTCATGATGGGGGACAGTATGCGCGAACATGGTCTGTTTCAATAATAGTAACAGCCTGCCACATTGTCAAGAGGCGCTACGGATTCCCACTCCCGCCTAAAACCCCCGTGAAGCCCCGCCTCCGCCAAAGCCGCCTCCGCCGAAACCGCGAAAACCTCCTCCGCCGCCAAAACTCCTGTAGGACGAACCAAAACCCCCGCCCGCGCCGAAACCCCTCCGTCCTCCGTG
>JAITGB010000254.1 GCA_031280945.1 Spirochaetales bacterium | reverse complement strand
TGCCGTGAACGTTCACCTACACCGGAGCCGTCTTCCGGTAAAAGGAAACGTGAGAGCGTCCGTACACGCGCACTTCGCTCCGCACAAGAGCGCCCGCTTTTTCGGGAAGCGTGTCCTGTGCGGGGTGATGCATGAGAACCAGTGCGCTGCCTGCAAGAAGAGGCGAGGAGGCGAGCATTTCAAGAAGCTGGGCCTTGAACCTGTAGGCAAAAGGCGGGTCAAGAAAAACAATGTCAAACGGGCCGTCCTGTGCGAACTTGATGTACCGCTCAACGGGCATGATGCGCGTCCGAGCTCCGTGTGCAAGGGCCGCGTTTTCCCGAAGAACGAATTTTTTCGCCGCGTCCTTTTCCACCATAACAACGGGAGATGCCCCGCGCGAGGCGGCCTCAAGCCCAACGATGCCCGAACCGCTAAAAAGGTCGAGAAACGCCGCCCCCGAAAGAGAGGGGCCCAGAACCGCGAAGAGCGATTCCCTCATTCTGTCCATGGCGGGTCTGATGCTCCCCGGCGGACAGGCGATGCGCCGCCTGTTAAGTTCTCCGCCTGTAATCCTCACCGCGCCTCTCCGGCCCCGGCGCGGCCCGCGCTTGTGCCGGGGGCTGGGGCTGCTTCCGCCGCTCCCGCGCCCGCGCCTGGGTTTCCGCGGAGGGCCGCGTGCTGCGGTAAAAGGAGGCCGGGGTCTTTTTCGAGAATGGCGCGAACCTCGTCCCGGGCGCGGAGGAGAAGAGCTGTGTCCCCCGGAAGACGGGCGGCGCGAAAATCCAAAAGCCCTGCCTGCCGTATGCCTGTAAGGTCGCCGGGCCCCCGCAGGAGGAGGTCTTCCTCCGCGATGCGAAAGCCGTCCGTGGTCTCCTTCATAACGCGGAGCCTTTTTTTGCCCACGTCCGTAAGCTCCGGCGAAAACACGAGAAAGGCGTAGGACTGAAAAGCCCCCCGGCCCACCCGCCCGCGAAGCTGGTGCAGGGCCGCAAGCCCAAACCTCTCCGCGTGTTCTATAACCATGCAGGTAGCGTTCGCCACATCAACGCCTACCTCAACAACGCTCGTGGCGGCAAGCACGGCGATTTCCCCGCGCGAGAATTTTTCCATAATGGAACGCTTCTCGTCCTCCGCGAGCTTTGAATGAATGAGGCCCACGGAAAAACGCGGAAAAATCTCTTCGGCGAGCCTTGTGTACATGGATGCGGCGTCTTTGAGGGCGAGGGCTTCGCTCTCCTCTATGAGGGGATAGACAAAGTACGCCTGCCTGCCCGCCTCAAGCTCCCGGCGCACCCAGTCGTACACTTTTTTTTCCTTGCCCTCCTGGGCGAGATGGGTTTCCACGGGCTTTCTGCCCGGAGGCATGGTTGTGATTGTTGACACGTCGAGGTCTCCAAAAGCCGACAGCGCGAGGGTCTGCGGAATTGGAGTCGCGCTCATAACAAGAAGGTCGGGGGAAAGCCCCTTTGCGAAAAGCCGCGCTCTTTGGGCAACGCCGAAACGGTGCTGCTCGTCTATAATCACAAGACCCAAATCGCGGAACTCTACATCGTCCGAAAAAAGGGCGTGCGTACCTATTATAATGTCAATCTCTCCGGCTCCCAGGGCCGCAAGAACAGGCTTTCTCTCCTTTGCCGAAAGCGAACCCGAAAAAAAAGCAAGCCGCACGCCCAGGGGCTCCAGATACCGGGCCGCGTTATCCGCGTGCTGCCGGGCGAGAAGCTCCGTAGGAGCCATGAGAGCCGTCTGCCTTCCCCCCGCCGTAAAAAGAACAGCCGCAAGAAAGGCGGCCAAAGTTTTGCCGCAGCCCACATCCCCCTGAAGAAGCCGCGCCATGGGGTAGGCCGCCTCACTGTCGCGCCTCATCTCCTCAATGGCGGCCTCCTGTCCCGGGGTAAGGCGGAAGGGAAGGCTTTTAATGAGTTTTTCCTGTAAGCCTCTCGGATAAGTCCTTGCCGTGCGCACAGCCGCCTTTCTCTCTATGGCCCGCCGCGCTACAGGCATCTGCAAAAAGAAAAACTCACGCAGTGCAAGGGAAGCTCTGCCTTTTTCCGCTTCCTCAAGATTTTGGGGAAAATGCACCGCTTTGAGGGCCTGGGGCAGGCTCAAATTCCCTCCCGCGGCAAGAAGCTCTGGAGGAATCTCATCTTCGAGATGAAAAGCAAATTTCTCGCAGGCCTGGCGCAGGGTTTTTCGCAGCAGCTTTTGGGACAATTTTCCCGCAAGGGGATAGATGCTCAAAACAGAGGTAAAAAGCTCCGGCCTCGCCCCCGCGCTCTCCATTTCAAAAGAGGTTGACTGGAGGCGGCCCCCCCGCAGGGTAAAGTTTCCCGCAATATCGACCCTCATTCCTTGAGGAAAGTTTTCCGCAAGAAAATTCCTTCCAAAACAGACAAGCTCCGCCTCGCCTGTCTCATCGCGGAGAAGAATTTTAAGGGTACGCTTCGCGCCAAAACCAAAATAATCGTGGCCTGTTATCAAGGCCGTCGTATTTACAGCCCCGCCGCCCCTCACCGCCGCAAAAGGCGTTTTGCGGGAACGGTCCTCGTAATCCCTCGGAAGGTGCATAAGAAGGTCCGCCACAGTAAGAACGCCCAGAGACGCAAAATCGCGGACAGCTTTTAGGCCAACCCCCGTAAGACGGCTGGCAGGAATACGAAGCTCCGAAAGGTACATGGCCTCGCGCTGCCTACTGCTTCCAGACAGACAGAACCCAGGGGCAGCCCTTTATGTTCGCAAGGGCGTCCTCGCGGCCCGAAAGCCTCATGTTGGAAGAAATCCTGATAATCCTCTCTCCCGCGCCTCCCCCCATGTGCAGGAAAACAAGGCAGTCTCCCGGATTCTCGCCCAAAAGTTCCCGAAAAAGATAAAAATCCCTCTCCTCGCACAGGGTGTCCGCAACTTTTATATGTACCTCCGGCTTCTCCTCTTCCCTACTGCGAACAGGGGGCGGCGGGGCCTCCTCCTGACCCAGGGCTTCCTTCTTTGCCGCCGCCCTCGCAAGCCTGCCAATATCCTGAACGCTTGAAACCTTAAAAGAAGGCTTGTCGGGGTTTTTATCCGAAGCCGGGTCTATACTCCCCTTGAGGGCGCAAAACTCCCCTGCGGAAAGAAGAGCCTTGTTCTCCTTCCATACATTGGAAAAAAAGAGGAGCTCTATCTCCCCCTCGTAATCCTGAAGAGCGCCAAAGGCCATGGAATTCCCTTTTCTGTCCACAGTCTCCCGCAGGGACGTAAGAAGCCCCACAATAGTATACGCGCCCTTTGCCGCCTTCACCGCCTCGCCCAGTTTAAGGTCCGCCATGTACTTCCAGGTCAAACGGTGCTTCTCCCATTTGAGTTCCCGCGCCTCCTCGTTCTTGATAAGCTCCCCCGCCTCCTCCGGCGAAGAATACTCCTCAACAATAAAACTGCGGCGGTTGCGGTTTTTCTGAAACTCAAATTTTGTCCGTATAAGAGCGACCCTCTCCTCCCTCACGCTCTCGCGGTACTTTTCCCACACACGCGGAAAAAAAGTCAGTTCCGCCTCGCCGTTAAAATCCTCAAGGGCCGCAAAAGCCATCTGCTCGCCCTTGCCCGTAACAATGGATTTTACCGTTTTTACAATACCCACAAGAATATAATTTCCCGGCGCAAGAGCCGCAAGGCTGCCCAAATCCGCCTTGACAACCTTTTGCCACAACTGTCTGTACTCGTCCATGGGATGACCGGAAACATAAAACCCCAAAAGGCTCTTTTCCCTCTCAAGCCACGCCGCGCGGTCCAATGCCGGAAAATCCCTGTACTCAAAATCAGGATACTCCTTCTCGCCCGAACCCCCAAAAAGGGACAGGCCGTTCTTCTTGTCCTCTTTTATGTTCTGGGCATAGTCAACCGCCTTTTCCCAGTTGCCCCACAAACGGTTCCTGTCCGGCTCTATGCTGTCAAAGGCCCCTGTCGCTATAAGAAGCTCAATAACCTTTTTGCCGATACCCTTTATGTCAACGCGCTGGAGAAAATCAAGAAAATCCCTGTAGGGCCCGTCCCTGCGGCCCGCCACAATCTCTTCAGCCGGCCTGTCGCCAATACCCTTGATGGCCTTGAGGCCGTATATGATTCTGCCCCCCGCCGTTGTAAAAAGCCTGTCCGAAAGGTTTACGTTGGGAGGGTCAACCGCAATACCCAGCTTGCGCGTCTCATCGATGTAGGCCGGCAGCTTGTTCGCGGGAGAACCAATCTCGTTGGAAAGGTTCGCAGCCATAAATTCCGCCGGAAAATTCGCTTTGAGGTAGGCCGTATGGTAAGCAAGAATCGCGTATGCGGCGGCGTGGCTCTTGTTAAACCCGTAGCCCGCAAAAGGCACAAGAAGCTCAAAAATCCTGTCCGCGTCCTCGTGCGAGTAGCCGTTCTTCCGCGCCCCCCCGATGAACTTCGCCTTCTCCTCCCGCATTACCTCCATCTTCTTTTTTCCCATGGCCCTGCGCAGAATATCCGCCTGCCCCAGAGAGTAACCCGCAACCCTCTGGGCCACCTGCAAAACCTGCTCCTGATACACAATGACCCCGTAGGTCTCCTTGAGAATATCCTCAAGGCTCGGATGCGGAAAGCGAATCTTCCGCCTGCCGTGCTTTGACTCAATAAACTGGGGGATATTGTCCATGGGCCCCGGACGGTACAAAGCGTTTAGGGCAATGAGGTCTTCCACGCAGGAAGGCTTCGCATCGCGCAGAACGTTCCTCATGCCCTCGGATTCAAACTGGAAAATACCCTCGCTTTTGCCCTCCCCCAAAAGGGCAAAAGCCGCCTCGTTGTGTTCGTCCATCTGCGCGACAGAAAAATGAGAGAATTCCCCCCCCCGGCTGCGTACAATATCCTCCGTATGCTTGATGAGGTCCAAAGTTTTCAGGCCAAGACAATCCATCTTTACAAGACCGCAGTTCTCCAGAAAACCCATCGTGTACTGAGTTGCGACGCCTCCGGTCTTCGCGTCCCTGTAGAGAGGAACAAAATCGTGGAGAACCGATTTGCCGATAACAAGCCCCGCCGCGTGAAGCCCCGAATGGCGGTGAAGCCCCTCCAGCTTGCGGGCAAAAGTAAAAAGCTCGCTGTAACGCTCGTCCCCCTCCACCTCATGGAGCTTGGGTTCCCGCTCAAAAGCCTTTTTGAGAGTCATCTTGGGCTCCGCCGGAACAAGCTCCGAGAGCATTTCAGCCTCAGGGATACTCACGTTGAGAGTCCGCGCCACATCCTTAATGACAGCCTTCGCGCTCAAAGTAGAAAAAGTAATAATCTGCGCGACCCGCTCTGCCCCGTACTTTTCCGTAACGTACTGAATGACCTCAGCCCTCCTCTCGTTACAGAAATCAACATCAAAGTCCGGCATGGAAATACGCTCAGGATTGAGAAAACGCTCAAAAATTAACTTGTACTTTAGGGGGTCAATGTCCGTAATGCGCAGACTGTAGGCCACAATCGAACCCGCCCCCGAACCCCGCCCCGGCCCAACGGAAATCCCCCTCTCCTTTGCCCAGTTGATAAAATCCGCAACAATGAGGAAATACCCCGTAAAACCCATTGTGATAATGATGCCAAGCTCATACTCCGCCCTCTGGACAATCGCGGCCCCTTCCCCGGACGAAGAACCCTCCGCGAGGCACGCATAACGCGCCGGAAGCCCCTCAAAAGTAAGATGCCGCAGGTACTCATCCGCGTTCTTAAAACCCGGCGGAATCTCAAAATGCGGCAAATACCCAGCAAGGTCCTGGGTGCGAATACGGGGAACATCCGCATTGCAGCGCGAAGCAATACGCATCGTATTTGTAACAGCCTCAGGACAGTCAGGAAAAAGAGCCCCCATCTCCTCCCCCGTTTTGAAGTAGAACTCTTCCCCGTAGTATTTTTTGCGTTTTTGCTCCGTGCGGACCTTGCCCGTACCAATACACAAAAGAATATCGTGGGCAGACGCATCTTCGCGCGCGAGATAGTGAACATCGTTGGTCGCAACAAGCGGAATATCCGTAGAACGGGAAATCTCGATAATGCCCCGCATTATCTCCCCCTGGGAGAGCGGCCCCTTGAGCTGCCCACGGGGAATCCCGTGCGACTGAATCTCAAGAAAAAAATTGTCCCGTCCGAAAATCTCCTGGTAGCGCAGAGCCTTCCGCCGGGCCTCCTCGCGCTTTCCTGCCTGAATGAGAAACGGAATCTCCCCCGAAACGCAGGCCGAAAGGCAGATAAGCCCCCCGTGAAACCGCGCAAGAAGCTCCTCGTCCACGCGGGGCCTGTAGTAAAACCCCTCCGTATAGGCGAAAGAGCACAGCTTGAGAAGATTAAAATACCCCTCGCGGCTTTGCGCAAGAAGCACAAGATGAAAATACTTGTTCTCGCTCTCCGTACCCGACTTCTCGTGGCGCGAACCCGGCGCGACGTACATCTCGCAGCCGATAATCGGCCTCACAGGATGCTTTCTCGGAGCGTGCCGCGCATCCTCCCCGCAGGCCGCGATAAATTCCATGGCCCCAAACATATTCCCGTGGTCCGTCAGCGCGAGGGAAGGCATACCCAGCTCCTCCGCCCTGTCCGCCAAACT
>JAITGB010000159.1 GCA_031280945.1 Spirochaetales bacterium | reverse complement strand
TTTTTCTTTTCGAGCCTGGGCGGAATGGCGGGCAATTTTATCGCCCTGCCGTACCTTGCGGCGCTGGCAGGAAAGTAAAAACCTTTCAAAAAAGGCGAAACCCAATGTCGAATTTTCGGCAGTTAAATTGTTGAATTTTCGGGAGGAATAATGTTGAATTTTCGGGAAGCGTAATGTATAATTTTAGGCGATGAAATATGTCGAAAGAGACCTCAGCCCCAAACTAAAAGGCATGGTTTCGCGGTTTCCTGTCGTCTACCTGACAGGGCCGCGGCAAAGCGGCAAGAGTACCCTGCTCAAAGCCCTCTATACAGACTATGTGTATGTAAACCTTGAAGAAAAAGACACCCGCGATTTTGCAACGGGAGACCCCCGCGGTTTTCTTGCCTCGTGCGGCAGCAGGCTCATTATTGACGAAGCCCAAAGAGCGCCCAACCTTTTTTCCTACATTCAGGCTCAGGTAGATAAAAAAAACACCCCAGGAATGTATATCCTCTCCGGCTCGCAGAATTTTCTGCTGATGCGCAGCATCTCCCAATCCCTCGCGGGACGTGTCGGCATACTGTCCCTCCTGCCCTTTTCGCTAAAAGAGCTTGAAAGGGCAAAACGCTTGCCGAAAACAGCAAACGACTGGATGCTGCGCGGCTCCTACCCGCGCCTCATTGCTACACCCGGAATGACCCCAGAAGATTTTTTCTCCGGCTATATCGCAACCTACGTTGAAAGGGACATCAGAATGGAAGTGAACATCCATGACCTCGACAAGTTCAGGAGGTTTCTCACCATGTGCGCCGCCTGCGCGGGAAGTCCGGTTAATCTTTCAAAAATAGGCGCCCAGATTCCCGCTGACGCGAGAACCGTCTCCTCGTGGCTGTCGATTCTTGAGGAAAGCTACATCATCTTCCGCCTTGCGCCGTATTACAGAAATCTGGGAAAACGCTATGTCAAAACGCCAAAACTCTACTTTTACGATACCGGCCTCCTCTGCGCCCTTCTGGGTTTTACCCGCCCCAATGAACTTAACCTGCACGAAATGCGCGGACACATTTTTGAGGCTGCCGTGATTTGCGAAACAGCAAAAAAATACTATAACGCGGGAAAGATGCCCAAAATGTACTACTGGCGGGATTCCGACAACAAGGACAAGGAAATTGACCTCCTCGAAGAAAACGCGGGAAATCTCATTTTAAGCGAAATAAAATCCTCTCAAACGGCGAATAAAGACTACGCAAAAAACCTCGCGGGTTTTTCCGCCCAGGCCGCAGGCGTAAAATGCACCCGGCGCGTTATTTTTGACGGCGCCGGAGGCCCCGTATTTTCAGGAGCCCGGTATATAAACTGGAAGTCCCTCGCCTAAGGGCTCACGTACATAAGTCTTTCATCCTGAAGCGGCGCCGGACGGGAAGCAAAAACTTTTTGTATGCTGCCTGAAACCGAAGAAGCCCGCACCCAGTCGCCTGAAGCTTCATCATCGTCCCCGATTTTTTCAGGCCCGATAAAAACGTGGAAACCCATCTCTTCGGCAGCCTTGAGCCGGCGCCTGAAATGCGGAACAGGCCGGATTTCTCCCGCAAGGCTCACCTCACCGGACACGGTTGTCCCTTCGGGAAAGGGAAGCCCTGTGCGCGCAGAGTACAGGGCCATCGCAAGGGGAAGCTCAATACCCACCTCGCCCAGGCGCATCCCTCCGGCGACATTGACGTACACGTCCTGGTCGGAAAACCGCAGGGATGCGTGTTTTTCCAAAACAGCCGCAATGCGCGACACCCTGCCAGGGTCTATCCTGTCCGAGTACACCCGCGACAGCCCCCCCTTGGCAGGAACAGTCAGGGCCTGTATCTCCACAAGAAGAACGCGGCTGCCCTCGTACACAGGAGCCGGAACAACGCCCGGAGGAAGGCTCCCCTCTCTTTCCACGAGAAAAAGGGCGGAAGGGTCAGCCACCTGCATAAGCCCCCTCTCTCCCATGGAAAAAAGCCCAATCTCGTCCACAGAGCCAAAACGATTTTTCGCCGCGCGCAGAAACCGTATATCGCTGCCGGACTGGTCAAAGTAGAGAACAGTGTCCACCATGTGTTCAATGATTTTTGGCCCGGCTATGGCCCCTTCTTTGGTAACGTGCCCTATGAAAAAAACCGAAGCGCCCCGCGAGCGCGCCCACTCACTGATTTCGTGGCAGCAGAATTTAATTTGATTCACTGTCCCCGGAACGCTTCCCAGCTCAGGAGAATGCAGAGTCTGGATTGAATCAACCACCACCAAATCAGGGTCAAGCTGCCTGAGGCATGAATCAACAAGGCCCAGTTCTGTTTCCGCAAAAATGTGAAGGTTTTTTGAATCAAGCCCCAGACGGTCCGCCCTCTGCCTGATTTGGCCGGGAGACTCCTCGCCGGAAAGGTACAAAGTCTTGTAGCGTATGCCCAATCCCGCAGCAGCCTGCAGCATGAGAGTTGATTTTCCTATTCCCGGCTCGCCGCCAACGAGAATCGTCGAACCCTTCATAATCCCCCCGCCCAGAACCCTGTCAAGCTCCGCAAGGGTTGAACCCAGCCGCACTCCCTCGGAAGCCTCTACCGCGGAAAGAAGAACCGGCTGGGGCCGGGCCTTTCCCGCCCGTGATGGAGAAGCCCCCGCGCCCCGGCCTTTGGAGGAAGACACCTCGCTTTGGACGAAAGTGTTCCATTCCCCGCACGCAGGACACCGGCCCAGCCATTTGGGCTGCGTATGCCCGCAGAGCCGGCAGGTAAAAACAGTCCGGGTTTTATCTTTTATCAGCATACCAGTTCTTAGCCTTCCGAAAGGAGCTCCACTTCAAAGAGGAGGAACGAATCAGGCGGAATCGGCCCCGCGCCCCGCGCCCCGTAGCCAAGTTCAGGCGGCAGGACAAAAACGCGCTTCTCGCCCCTCTTCATGCCCAGAACCATCTCGTCCCAGCCCTTGATGACCTGGGCCCTACCCACGCGGAATTTAAAAGGCTCTTTGCGGCCCACGCTCGAATCGAACACCTCGCCGTTTAAGAGAAAACCCGTGTAGTGAACGCTCACAGTATTGCCCGCCGCAGGCTTCGGGCCTGAACCCTCGGTTTTGATTTTGTAGTGAATCCCTGAGGCAGTAACCGAAGCGCCGGGAACAAGCTCCTGAATCCTCGCAAGAGAAGCCTTCTTTTTTTCCTGAGCCTGCTCTGCCGCCCGCGCCGCCGATGAAGCCAGCGCCCGGTCAAAAGCCGCCTGGTCAGCCTTGAAAGCCTTCGCCTTGTCCCCCTGACGGATTATCGTAACTTTTTCCATCACATCTTTTTCGCGGATTTTATCCACCACGTCCTGGCCCCGCACAACGCGGCCAAAAACCGAATGCTTGTCGTCAAGATGCGGCGTAGCCTTGTGCGTAATAAAAAACTGACTCCCGTTTGTCCCCGGCCCCGCATTCGCCATCGAAAGAACGCCCGGCCCATTGTGGCGCAGACTCACGTCAAACTCATCCGGGAAATTGTAGCCCGGCCCGCCCCGGCCCGTGCCCTGCGGGTCTCCCCCCTGAATCATAAAATTCGGCACAACGCGGTGAAACGTAAGCCCGTCATAATAGGGCTTTCCACTACGCGCAGAGTTTTTGAGCGTCCCCTCCGCAAGCCCCACAAAATTAATAACAGTAAGGGGCGTCTTCTCGTATTCAAGCTGCAGAAGAATCTCCCCCTTGTTCGTCGCTATGCGCGCATACAAACCGTCCGCCAGGCTCTGCGCCTCCAGACCTCCCGCCGCAACAACAAGCGCCGCGGTAAAAGCAAAAGTTTTCATGTGTCCTCCCAAAATTGCTGGGCCCATCATATACCAGCCCCTGTTTTGAGGGAAGAGCGCAGAGAGACGTTGGGCGCATTTTTTGCGCTTCGCGCAAAAAACCGGGCTATCCGCCCCAACCCGTTGGATTTCCGCTTCTAGCCCTTGCGCGCTGCGGTTTTTTGCTCCGCAAAATCCCGCACGGACCCAGGGCCCATTGCCCGCGCCGCTTCGCGGCGCGGGTGAGTTGTTCGCCCTGCCCTGCGCTCCGCGCAGGGCAGGGCCAGGCGGAGAGCTTCATTTTTACCCCACAGGCCGCTAAAATGTGCAAAGTTTATGTTTAACAATCCGAATTTTATGGTATAGTCTTGGGACACTACCTTTTAGGAGGTCTCTTATGAGAAGATACGAATTTAACTGGGACTTGATTGGCGACATTGACCTGGGCCGGCCCAATCTCGGCAAGGAGGTTGACCTTGAACTGTACCGCCTTATGCAGTTTACCCTGCGGGACGTTATCGAACAGACCTACAGCACGGAGGAAGCGGACAGACTTTTTCGTGAAGCAGGAAAAGTAGCCGGTAAGGTTTTCTACGAGAAGTACATAAACCCCGTGTCCTCGGTTGAAGAGTTTGTCAGCAAAACCCAAAAGGTCCTCAAAGAAAAGAAGCTGGGAATTTTGCGGGTTGAGGAAGCCATGCTGGAGCAAGGCAAAATTCTTCTCACTGTTGACGAAGACCTCGACTGTTCGGGGCTTCCTGAGCTTGATTACGAAACCTGTATCTACGATGAAGGGTTTATCTCTTCGCTTTTTGAGGGTTTTACCAAAAGCGAATGGGACGCGCGGGAGATTGACTGCTGGTGTACGGGTGCGAGGACGTGCAGGTTCCAGGTAACCGAAAGGGCAAAGGCGTAAGGCCCCTCCCGTGCGGGCCTGTTTGCGGCTTTGCGGTGAAAAACGAGGTAAGTAGCAGTGTACTACAGCGATGATGAATGGGTAAAACTTATCAGCACTCTTATAGTGAATCCTGTTCTTCCGAGGAATTTCACGGTTGACCCGTCTTTGCTGAAAAATCCCGAATTTAAAAAGTTATACGATTATCTTATGGATATGCGCTCTCTTTCTTCCGCTTTAAGCCGGGGGGATTTGCAGCACTTTGTCTACGGCAAGGGTTTTATTCTCTCCAACCTGAAGGCCCTTCAGTCCAACCTCCGGCACCTCACCTGGCAGACGAAAAAGGTAGCCGATGGGGATTTTTCCCAGAGGGTCGATTTTTTGGGCGAATTTTCCGATGCCTTTAACGAGATGACGGTGAAGCTCCACGATTTAACCATGCGGCTTACGCAGCTTGCCAACATGGATACCCTCACAAAGATTCCCAACAGGAGGGCCCTTGAAGCGTTTCTCGTTGATTCCTTTAAGAATGCTGTTGGAAACAAAAAGCCTTTCAGTATTATTATTTTTGATATTGATTTTTTCAAATCTACGAATGATACCTACGGCCACGATGCCGGAGACGCTGTTCTTGTCCAGGTGAGCGGGCGCCTGAACAGGCAGTTTCGCGCGCACGATATTTTCTCGCGCTACGGAGGAGATGAGTTTATGGCCGTTCTTCCGGGCACTTCCCTGCGTGCTGCGGAAAAGATTGCTGAACGCGCGCGGGCCTCCGTGGAGGAGGCCGAAATTCCCTTAAACGCAAACGACAGCATCAAAGTTACTGTGAGCGCGGGCATAAGCGAGCGTTTGGAAAACGATATCCGCTACGAGGATGTTATTAAAAAAAGCGACCGCGCCCTGTACGTCGCAAAGAAAACCGGACGGAACAGAGTGTGCTGCGGTTAAGCCGGCGCGCTGCGCAGGGCCTTTGGCGCGCAAGGGATAGAAGCGGAAACCCCGCAGAAATTGCGAAGCAATTTTGAGGAGTTGGAGCGGATAGCCCGGTTTTTTGCGGCAAAGCCGCAAAAAATGCGCCCGAATTCTTTTTTGACTGATTCTTCCACTGCTTCTTTTCTTTGAAAAAATTGGTATACTGTAACAGGGAATACTCATGAATAAAGTTTTGAAAGAAAAAATTATGGAAGCCTTTGGGTCTGTGCTTCCGATTACCGCGATTGTGCTTATTGCGAGCGTTGTTCTTGTGTCCATTCCCGCGGGGACTGTGCTTTTGTTTCTTGGCGGGGCGGGGCTTCTTGTTGTTGGAATGGGATTTTTTACTTTGGGCGCGGATATGGCGATGATTCCCATGGGGGAGGGGATTGGCGCGCAGCTTACGAGGTCGACGAGCATTGTGATTGCGCTTGTGGTGAGTTTTGTTATGGGCGTGATTATTACTGTTGCGGAGCCGGATTTGCGGGTTCTGGCGCAGCAGGCGCCTTCGGTGGAGGACAGGACGCTCATTTTTACCGTGGCGGGGGGCGTGGGTTTTTTTCTTGTTGTCTCGGTGCTGAGGATTTTTCTAAAAATCAGGCTGGGGGCGCTTCTTATTTTTTTCTATGTGATTGTTTTTGGCGCTGCGTATTTTACTCCGGGGAGTTTTATTCCTGTTGCCTTTGATTCGGGGGGCGTTACGACGGGGCCTATTACCGTGCCTTTTATTCTTGCGATGGGCGTGGGCGTGGCATCGCTGCGCGGAGACAAAAATTCGCAGGACGATAGTTTTGGTCTTGTCGCTTTGTGCAGTATAGGGCCTATTCTCACGGTGCTTGTTCTGGGGATGCTCTCTCCTCCGGGCGAGGGCGGGGTAATGGGTTTTGTTCTTCCTCATGTGGAAACTTCGCGGGATGTGGTGAGGAGTTTTGCCTTAGAGCTTCCCCATTATTCCAAAGATGTTTTGGCGGCTATGGGCGCGATTGTTTTTTTCTTTGCGCTTTTTCAGATTGTTTTCCGGCGGTACAAGAGGCACCAGCTGGGGAGGATTATGATTGGGTTTGGCTACACTTTTATTGGGCTTGTGCTTTTTTTAACGGGCGTGAATATTGGGTTTATCCCTGTGGGGCATCTTTTGGGTTCGCTCCTGGGGGCTTCTGAGTTTAAGTGGGCGCTTCTTCCTCTGGGGGTTCTTATCGGCTACTATATCGTTAAGGCGGAGCCTGCTGTTCATGTTCTTAACAAGCAGGTTGAGGAAATAACATCGGGGGCGATTCCGCAGAAGATGATGAATCAGGGGCTTTCCCTGGGAATGTCCGCGGCTCTTGCGATTACCATGCTCCGTATTCTTTTGGGGATTCCCCTTATGTATATTCTTGTTCCCGGCTACGCCTTTGCCCTTGTTCTTACTTTTTTTGTGCCGCGCATGTTTACGGGAATCGCGTTTGACTCAGGCGGGGTGTGTTCCGGCCCCATGACTTCGACTTTTCTTCTGCCCCTTGCAATGGGAACCTGCGAGGGCGTGGGCGGCGAGCTTATGACGGACGCTTTTGGCATAGTGGCCATGGTGGCGATGACGCCCCTCATTGTTATTCAGATGATGGGGCTTTTGTATCTCCACAGGACGAGGAGGGCGGCGAGTCTTGCTGAAGCGGAGGTTGCGGCGGGCGCCGGAGAGGGCGGTGTTTTGGATTATGGCGAAATTACTCTTTTTGATGAGGAATTTTTCTAATGGCTGCGGAGGTGTTTCCAAAAATGGCTGCAGAAAAGAAAAAAAAGCTGGGCGGCTTTTTTACGAGGCTCTCTTCGCGTTTTCAGGCACACGAGCCTATCCCGCGTGCGAAAGATGGAGCTATACAGCGGCGGGAGCCGCCGCGCCTGAAACTTGTTTTTTTTATCGTTGACTGGAGCAAGGTAGAAATTATTTCCGGCGTTCTTGAAGAGGAGAAAGTCCGTTTTCACTTTATCAG
>JAITGB010000113.1 GCA_031280945.1 Spirochaetales bacterium | reverse complement strand
ATGTTCTTGCTCTCGACAATTTTTTCGTAGATGCGCGTTATGTACATAAGAAGCCTTAGGGCCATGTTGGGGTTTATGCTGCTCTGGTGTTCAATAAGAACAACCAGTTTACCTTCTATTTCGAAGGAAATATCGTTTACCCTGTCCATGAAAAAAACGTTCTTGAGGGTGTTTATGGTTACGGGAATATCGGGGGGAAGCTCAACTCCCGCAAGGGCGCAGTAGAGCGTACGCAGGATGGCGGGCTGGCCGAAGAGGCGGGAGAAGAAGCTGTCTTTGTACTTGGCGTTTGCCTTCACGGGGGCCATACCATAAGGATAAAAATTTTTGGGGGGTTGTGCAAGGCGGGGGGGGGCGAGCGCATATAAAGTTTTTTTGTGTGTGAGGGAGGGCTTTCGGCCTCACGGCGGGGGTTCGGGGGCGGAGCCCCCGTCCGCGCAAGGGATTGGAGGGGTTTGCGGATTTTGCGGAGCAAAATCCGCAGAGCCACGCCGCAGGCGGGGCCAAAGCCCCGCAAAGCCCGGTTTTTTGCGGGCAAGGCCCGCAAAGAATGCGCCATGAATCTTCAAAAAAAGTAAATGCAGAGACCCTGCTGAATTGCCCAATTCCTTTTGACATTTTCACTTTTTTGGGGTATTCTTAGGGACAATACTGGAATTGATGTTGCGGGCAGCCGTGAGTCTGCGGGAATCGCTGTACTTTCCTTAAAGCTGCCCGTGTTGAAATCTGGAGGTTAGTATGAAAAACAGGTTCATCCTCGCTGCGGTGTGCTGTGCGCTTGCGGCGCTGTTTGGGGCGTCCTGCTCGTCAACGCCGCCGCCGGCGGAGGAGCCTCAGGACGGGGCGGCGGCTGTTCCTTCGCTGGAGGAGGAAATCGGAAAGGCGGAGGCTCTGAAAAAGAGTATTGAGGATTATGGGCTCCTCGCGTTTACTCTTCCTGAGGAATTTGAGGCTGCGAATGGGGAGCTTGATTCGGGAAGGGAGGCTGCGGCTGTGGACTACGATAAGGCCAAGGGCCTTCTGGACAGCGCGTCGGGCCGGTATCAGGCGATTTTTGACGCGGGTATTGGAAAGCGGGCGGCGTCCCGTTTGGCGGAGATTGATGCGGCGCGGGAGGAGGCGGACAGTTATAAGGCCCGGAAAGCTGCTTCAGAGGATTATGCGCTGGCTGCGGGAAAAACGGATGAGGCGCAGAGGCTTCTTGACGCGCGTGAGTACGTAGAGGCCTGGACGGTTTCCTCTGAGGCCCTTGATGCTTTTATAAAGAGCGCGAGGGCGGCTCGCCTCAAGCGTGATACTGCCCAGGGGGAGCTTACCAGAACCGCGTCGGCCCAGGACGAGGCTTCGACGAGGCTCCAGTCTGCCCAGAGCGAAACCGGAGGCGAACAATGAAAAGGATTTTTGCGGCTTCTTTGATTTTTGTATTTTTTGGCGCGTTTGGCGTGGGCCTCTTTGCCCAGAATCTTTTGGATAATCCTGATTACAAGAAGGGGCTTGAGTTTCAGGCAATGGCTCAAGGGGCCTACGACGAGGGCGACTACGACCTTTCGGTTGAGTATTCTGCCCAGGCCCAGGATTATTTTCAGCGGGCAAAGGACTACGCGGAGAGAATGGCCCTGCGCTACGCCGCGAGCAATTTCAAAAAAAGGGCCCAGGAGAGGCTGAAATACGCGGACGCGATTAACGCCGCTTCAAATTATCCTGAAGAGTACGGCCCGGCCCTTGACGCCTTCAGGGCGGCGGACACGTCTTTTTCGCAGGAGGACTATGAGCTGAGCATAAAGGGCTACAAGACGACCCTTGAGCTTCTCAAAAACATCGCCCCTGCTGTGGCCGAGCCAAAGGCGGAGCTTGCGCGAGCCCAGGAACTGCGCGGCATTATCGCGGAATACGGTTTCGCGGCCCTCAGGCCCTCGGAGATGCAGAGGGGCGATACGGCCTACGACATGGGCTCCTCCCTCATGGGCAGGGAAAACGCCCGTGCGAAACAGCTCCTCACCGATGCGATAACCAATTACCAGCTTGTCATAGACGGGGCTGTAGCCGCCCTTGCCGCCAGCCGCCGCGCGGAAGTGGACGCGGCAAAGAAGGCCGCCGATGAGGCGGACGCCGCTGTTCTCGCGCCGGAGGAGTACGCCCAGGCCCAGGCGAGCCACTACAGCGCCGAGAAGGAACTGCAGAGCGGGAACTATTCAAAAGCCTGGAACGATTCGCAGGAGGCGATTCTGGCTTATGGCCGCGCCAGCGCCGCCGGAGGCGCCCTGCCTGAGTATTACACCGTGCGCTTCATTCCCAGCCGCCGCGACTGCCTGTGGCACATAGCGGGCTACGATTTTGTCTACGCAGACCCCGGAAAGTGGCGGCTCCTCTACGACGCGAACAAGCACCTTCTCCAGGACCCGGCCAATCCGAGCCTTATTCAGCCCGGCCTGAAGATTCGTATTCCCAGCCAGAGCGGGGAAAAACGCTCGGGTGAGTGGAAGGAGAAAGAGTAGGATTTGGGCCCTGGGGGGGGGCCTAAGGGGGCAAAGCCCCTGCACGGGGGGCAATGGGGGGGCGTCCCCCCTACAACTTCTGGAGCTTCTCCACAAGTCCCGAAGCGGTAAAACTCCCAATCCCTTTAGGATAGAGAATCGCGGCCCCCTCAAAAACAGGGTCAAGGGGCGGGGCCGTCAAAGTAGGGATAGCCACAACCTTCATGCCCGCGGCAAGCCCCGCGGCAACGCCGTAAAATTTCGTGGGAAATTTTTGGTGGTTTATGCGCAGCGTACGCCTTCTACACACTTTTTATTTTATGCAGTGATGATTCCTGGGCAGCCTTATTTACATAATTGACATATTCACGTAAATTTCTTGCCCCGCTTTTTTTTAATGTCTTTTCCTCTCACTCGTGTTTGAATTTTAGACAGTCAAACTGTTTTTCTTTATTCATTTTCAATAATCTCCCTTGGCGTTCTAATTTCTAAAATACTATATCCTTCCCGCAAATTTACGGAGTTGAATAATTTTATTCTATCTAAATTTACAATATGCTTAAGATTCCAGCTTACTAAAACATCCACACCAATTATTGTTGCGACTGCTATATGCAAAGCATCGCTATAATATTTTTCCGATACAACTTTTTGTTCCATATATTTTTCAGCCAATTGTATCATTTCATCAGTAACCGTAAATTCTTCGTAATTTAATATCCTCAAATTTTCTTTTATGTTTTCCGGCGCGCCGTTTTCCAGCTCTGCTATCACATGAGATGATATCACGGGTTTGTATTTTCCCCTCTTAAATTCATCAAATAATTTACGGGTATGCTCTTTAAATTCTTCATCAAGATATCCGCCAATAACAGAATTCTCAATATAGATACTTAAAACTTTCATCCCCATATTTTTACCCTTTCGTTTTAAATATATGGTATTTCTAAATTTATTTCAATCGCCTTTTTATATGATTTTTTATACTTTTTTGATATTTGAACACTACGTGGCGCACATTTCGCCTAACGTTCCGGCTGTTTGATACGTATTGCCGGCCCGGATAAGGGCTTTGCGTAAGCAAAGACCGGGGCTGGCAAAATGTGCCGGAATGAGGCGTGGGAATGGCGTAAGCCATAACCTAGCCCAATGGAGGCCAGTGCGTAAACAGTCCTGTTATGTGCCGTAAAAAACATTTACACTTTATTTTTATTATTACATTTTCATGGGAATGCCCATTTCATATAATTCATGCGGTGCAATGTCCTGTCCGTGTTCCCATTCTATTCCTTCTCCATTTGATACAATATGT
>JAITGB010000106.1 GCA_031280945.1 Spirochaetales bacterium | reverse complement strand
CGTGTCAGGCACACATTCTTCATACCGCACCTCCAATCTTGTTTTCTGGTACCGAATCTAAAGCAAAAACCTTTCCGCATTCTTACAAAAACATTACAGTTTTGTAATTATTTCCCGCGATTTCTCTCCGGGCGCATTTTTTCGGGAAGAACCACCGTCCGGCGGGGCGGAGCCCCGCCGGACACCCCATTTTCTCAAGCGTAAAAATGAAACCCATCGTCTTAAAAAATCTTCCAAAAACCGCTTGTTTTTTTTAAGTCCATATACTATAACATTACCATACACACTTTATTTGTAGTGAGAGTTTTCTGCCGGGGGGCAGAAAACCCAACACCACAGGTAATTGCGCAAGGCACAAACTGCTTATATCCTTCAGACTAGGGAGGTTTTATTGACCATGCATAAAATGAGGAAACGTAAGAATAAAATGAAAACTATTGTATTACCCCCCCCCCCCCCCATTCCTATCGGAGAACTATGAATTACTTCCCTCTTTCTTGCTTCACACCTCCGCTTACCCCCTGGAGAACGCCGACGGAGACTAGTCCCGGCAGAAGGGCATTCACCACAGTATTCCTGCATGGCTCCGTAGAAGAACTGAACCAGGTATGAACGTTTTGGCAATACCAACAAATTCAGCGGTTATGAGTTCAATTATGGATGCGCGGAACGCCGAAGACTTTGGATTAGGCATTATGCCCGCCGTTGTGGAAGTAAAAGACGCGGCGGACTGGCAAAAAGCCATTGCGGCGCATATCAACCAAGACAAAACAGGACAGACCCATTACGTACTCAACATACACAGGGATTTAACGCTGAACAGATTCGATATTTCAGGGGGCGGCAATAACCCGCGCATCACGCGAAGCGTTACCCTCTCGGTACGGGGAAAAGGCAGAGACACGACCATCTCACTCTCCGAAGGAGCCGAAAAAGGGAACCTCCTCCGCGCCTGCTGGGGCGTAAAAATAATTTTGCGGGACATAGTTCTCCACGGACGCGCGGACAACAACACTCCCCTTGTTACCGTTGAAGGCGGTGAGTTTATTATGAAAAGCGGCTCCGCCGTTACGGGGAATTCCAACGCCCACATACACGGCGCGGGAGGCGGAGTTCTCGTACATCACGGAAAGTTCAGCATGGAAGGCTCCTCCCGCGTCTTCGGGAATTCCGCCGGCTCAGACGGCGGAGGGGTATGTTTTTACGAAGGTACGTTCATCATGAGCGGGAACTCCGCACTATACGGCAACTCAGCATCATTAGGCGGAGGAGCGCTTCTTTTTGACGGCAGGTTTATAATGGACGCAAACGCGTCCATATACGGCAATTCAGCCTCCCTCACCGGAGGCGGAGTGTATCTCTCCTACGCAAACTTTATGATGAGGGGCGGAACCATATACGGACAGAACGGCCAGAGCAAAAACTCCGGCGAGGAGAACCGCGCAAACACAGCCCCCCAGGGCCGCGCGATTTTCTTTGACGGCAACGGAAGAGCCCTGTACAGCGCGAACCGGGGCTTTGCGAACCTTTTTTCGGGAAACTCCGGCTGTACGGACACTACCGTTTTTGTGAAAGACGGCTCACTGTACAAAAATAACGTGATTGTTTCGAGTCTGCCGTAATTGCGCCGGCCCTGCTTTTAGGCTCATGGCCAGCGCATATAACTTTTTGGGGCGCATTTTTTGCCCGTTGGGCAAAAAACCGGGCTATCCGCTCCAATCCAGCGGATTTTGCTTTGCAAAATCCGCAAGGATTTCCGCTTCTATCCCTTGCGCAGAGCCCACGGCTTTTTTGCGCTTCGCGCAAGTTTATTTTGTATAGTAGCGGCAAATGCAGCCGCCCTGCTTTTATGCTTCTTTTCAGAATCGCTTTATCCTGCTATATTGTATGCTAGGAGATATAAGCATGGAAACATCTGGGGTCTATGAGGGTGAGTCCGGTTTTGAGGACATACGGGCTATTTTGCGGGATACAGCAAAGCGGCAGGAGGAAACCGCCCGGCGGCAGGAAGAAATCGCCCGGCGGCAGGAAGAGACAGACCGCCTTGTCAGGGAAAACTCCCGCCAGATAGGAAAACTCGGCAACAGGTTCGGCGAAATGATTGAATACATGGTTAAGCCTAACCTCGTTGGTAAATTCCGCGAGCTGGGGTTCGTCTTTACCAAAGCCGCTTCGGAGACCGATATTAAAGACGAGAAAAACAATATAGTTGCGGAAGTTGATATTACCCTCGAAAACGGCGAGAAGGTGATGATAGTCGAGGTGAAATCCAAACCCGTTATCGAAGACGTTAAAGAGCACATAGAGCGTATGGAAAAAGTGCGGCGGTACGCCAGCCTGCGCGGCGACAGGCGAAAATACCTGGGAGCTGTGGCGGGAATGGTCATAAAAGCGAATACGCAAAAGTTTGCCCTTGAACAGGGTTTTTATGTAGTTGAACCTTCGGGTGAAACTTTCATCATTACGGCGCCCAAAGGCTCTCCCCGGGAATGGTAAGGCGGGCGTATACCATTCCACACCGAATATGAAGTGCGCCACAGTAGCCATAGTGGGGCGGCCCAGCGCGGGCAAGTCAAGCCTCCTTAACTTTCTCACGGGGCAGAAGGTGTCCATCACCGCCGCTGTTCCGCAGACAACCCGCAACAAAATCCGGGGCATACTGACAGAGGATGCGGGCCAGCTCGTTTTTATCGACACTCCGGGCCTGCACGATTCCGCAAAGAAATTCAATCTTCGCCTGAAAGACCTCGCGGGTTCCGCCCTGGCGGAAACGGACATGGCCCTGTACGTCATTGACATAAGCCGCCTCCCCGGAGCGGAGGAAGAGGCCATAGCCGCGAGGCTTGCGCGTTTTCCCGGGGCTGTTGTCGCTGCCCTCAACAAGACGGACATCGCTTCCGGCCACAGGGAGGAAAACCTCTCCTTTATCGCAAGCCGCCTTCCCCAGGCTGAAATTTTTCCTGTTTCCGCCCGTACGGGCGAAGGAATCGCGGCCTTAAAAGATAAACTCTTTACCCTTGCGCCGGAGGGCGAGGCCCTCTATCCCCCGGATTACTACACGGACCAGGAACCGGAGTTCCGCGCTTCGGAAATTATCCGCGAAAAGGCAATCGCGGAAATCAGGGCCGAAGTCCCCCACGCCCTCTACGTTGAGATTGCCGACATAGAGGCGCGCGAAGAGGAAGAGCCCCCGCGCGGGAATAAAAAAAGTGGGGCTGCCGGAAAAGGGGAAGCCGCCCGCCAGGAGAGGAAAACCCGTGCCGCACTGTGGCTGCGGGCATTTATCATCGTGGAAACAGAATCCCAGAAAGGCATACTTGTCGGTTCGGGCGGAAACAAAATCAAAACCATCCGTGTTGCCGCGCAGAAGGAACTGGGTAAAATTTTCCCTTACCGCATCCAGCTTGACCTCCGCGTTAAAACGCGGCCCCGCTGGAGGCGGCAAGACGGGCTTTTGAAAAAACTTTTGCGATAGGCCGGGGGGGGTTCAGGCTGTGCCCGAAAAAATGCCCCTTATCCGGCTTGTCCTATCGCGGCGCGCGGATTCATCCAGGCGAAGATGTCGCGGTACACTTCGTCGCGGTTTGTTTCGTTCAGCATTTCGTGTCTGCCGCCGGAATAAATTTTTACGCTGATGTTCATAACGCCCGCTTTTTGGTATTCCCGGTACACTTCCATGACGCCCCGCGAAAAATTGCCGACGGGGTCATTGCTGCCGGAAAAAAGGTAGACGGGAAGCTCGCGGGGAATTTTTCGCAAAAATGAGGATTTCCTCAAAACCTGAACGTTCACAAGAAAATCGTGATAAAATCCTGCGGGAAGGCGTCCGCCGCACAAGGGGTCGTCCCTGTACGCATTGATAATTTTATCGTCCCGCGTGAGCCAGTCAAAGCGCGTACGGCGCGGGGATACCGACCGCGCGAAGAAGCGGAACACCACCCTGTGCATCAGAGTTCCCGGCTCCTTGTGGCCGTTCACTTCATGTTCGATTTTTGCGGCGCAGGCGAGGAGGCTCCCCCAAAAACGCGGAATGCTGCCCGTACCCGACAGGATGAGGCCCGCGAGCCTCCCGCCGGAGGAAGGGGCCCAGGCGCGGGCAAGAAAAGAACCCAGGGAATGACCCAGAAGAAATAAAGGCCGCCCCGGATTTTCGCTCTGGATAAAATCTATCCACAGGCCGATGTCATTGAGGCTCCGCTGCCAAAACTCTGTCCACGGGCACAGCCCGCCGCTCCTGGAGTTTTCCGCAGTGCGGCCGTGGCCCCGCAGGTCAAAGCCGTATACGGTAAAGCCCTTGTCCGCGAGGAACTGCGCAAAGGCCCTGTAGCGGCCAAAGTGTTCGGCCATTCCGTGTACGACAAGGACGCTCCCCGCGCGGGGCTCCGCCCCGGCAAAACTCATACCCGCAAGCCGGACTGTGTCCGCAGCGTCAAGAACTATTTCGCGTATGTCCGCGCTAGACACTTTCCAAACCGTCTTCGGAAACCGAATCGTCTTTTGCCGAAGGAAGATTCTTCATCAAGATAGGCTGGTTCGTGGCCTCGATAACATCGCGCCATAAACTGCTCTCGGGGTCAACCTTGTTGCGGAATGAAACCGCAACTTCCATGGGGAGGTGGACAAAGGTATTGTTGACCTCCCCCACAAGCACCTTCGTCTTCCCCGCCATAGCCGCGTGAACAGCATTACTCCCCAGACGGGCGCAGTACACCGAATCCGTAGGAGCCGCCGGAGCGCTCCTGATGATATAGCTGGGGTCAATGTACTTGAGCGTAACCTCCATATTGATTTTGGAAAAATGCCGCACAATATCATCGCGCAGGAAACGCCCGATGTCCCCCAGCTTTTTGTTGCCCGAAGGGTCCGTCCCGTTTTCCTTTGCAAGAAGGTCCTGGCCCGCGCCCTCCGCCACGATGATAACAGCGTGGTTACGCCTCTCAAGCCTCTTTTTCAGGTGCGTGTAAAAACCGTTCGGCCCCTCAAGGTCAAAAGGAACCTCAGGAATCAGCACAAAGTTCGTATCGTGAACAGCAAGGGCAGTCTCGGCGGCAATAAACCCTGACTCCCTGCCCATGAGCTTAACAAGCCCAATACCGTTGACCGAAGACTCCGCCTCCGTATGCGCCGCGTACACAGCGTGGGTGGCCTGGGCCACAGCAGTCTCAAAACCAAAAGACCTCTGGATAAAAGCCAAATCATTATCAATGGTCTTGGGAATCCCCACAACCGCGATTTTCAGGCCCCGCTTTTCCACCTCGCGGGC
>JAITGB010000105.1 GCA_031280945.1 Spirochaetales bacterium | reverse complement strand
TAGGGGAGATAGAGCGGCGGGTAGTACCGGTGCGCCCTGAGCGGGAGGTTCCCCGCAAAAGGACCTCCCGCGCTGCCCGGTTTCACCACAACCATAAATCAAACTGTTAAGCGCGGAGACTCCTTAAGTTGTTGACAGTGGGAAGCCTCCCCCCTGAGCCGGAACCATACCTCCGGTATGTTTCCGGCTACCCCCCTCCGCGGGGGCGCTCCGCCCCCCGCAACGCCCCCCGGCCTCCCCCGCATAGACGGCATACAAACCGAAAAAGGACTCGCAAACACCGGCGGCACACTTTCCGGCTACAGAAAAGTCCTCACAGTATTTTGCGCCGACGCCCAGGAGCGCCTCCCCCGCCTCAAAGAACCGCCGGCCTTAAACGAACTTCCCCTCTTTACAACGCAGGTACACGCGCTCAAAAGCGCCGCCGCCTCCCTCGGAGCAGAAGAACTCTCCGCCAAAGCCGCCGCCCTTGAAAAAGCCGGAAACAGTAAAGATGACGCCTTTATCCGCGAAAACTTAAACGCATTTACCCAGGAACTCACCCGCCTCGTGGAGAGCATCCTCGCCGCCCTCGCCGAAAACGAAGAAAGCCCCCCCGCCCCGGCAAGCGCCCAGCGTGAACTTTTATACCAACTGAAGGACGCATTAAAAAACAAAAACGTAAACGCAATAGACCGCATTCTCGAAAGCCTCCAGCAAAAACCCCAGGACGCGCATACGCGGGGAACCCTGGAAAAAATTTCAGACGCAGTGCTTATGACAGAATTTGAAAAAGCCCTGCAAACCCTTGACGAGCTGGACGGCACAGGGGGAACGCAATGACACACAGAAAAAAGCCCGCGCACAAGACGCCTTCCCGCGCGGCCTTCAAAAAAAACAGCGTAAGGAGACCAGCATGAAGAAAAACAAAATCCTCTCGGTTATGGGAAACACGTCAATCAAGTACAGGTTTCTCGCGTTTTCGCTCCTGCTCTTTCTGCTTATCCTCCTGGGAGGAGGCGCCGCCTTTTTCTTTTCCATGAATCAAGTCATACGCAGCGCAGCCGCGGGAGACCTCTCTTTGCTCGTAGAAACGCGCAGGCTCCAGCTCGAAGGAAAAGTCAGCAGGGAAATCGCCCTCGCCCTCAAAATGGCCGACTCCCCCCTCATTCGGCAGCATTTCCTTGACCCCGAAAACCCCCAGCTTGAAACCCTCGCCTTCGCCGAAATCGCCGGCTACCGCTCCGCCTTTACCGGCAACAACGTTTTCTGGATAAGCGACGCCGACAAAAAATATTATTTTGGCAGCCAGTACGTCTACACCCTCGACCCAAAAGCCCCCGACTCCGACTGGTATACATGGACGCTCACCCAGGAAAAACTCTTTAATTTTAACGTCAACTACGACATAGGACTTAAAAAAACAATGCTCTGGATTAACGCCCAGGTATACGAAAAAGGACACGAGGGAAAAGGCAAAGCCATAGGCATAGTAGGAACAGGCATAGATTTAACCGATTTTATTAACGCCCTCTTTCAGGACGACCTCGCGGGAGAAGACCAGAACGCCCCCGTCGAACTCTACCTTTTTAACGAAAAAGGCGAAATAACCGGCGCGCGGGACAGCGCCCTCATGGAAAAAAAGGAAACCATTCCCGGCATTTGGAAAGAAGACGGCGGGGAGGCCGTATCCCTGGCAAAAGAGCTCTCCCCCGAAGAAGTGCGCGCCTTTACCCTCGAAGGCAACGAATACGCCGTAGGCCGCCTTCCGCAGCTTAACTGGTACATAGCGGTTTTCATGCCGCTCGCCGCCAGCATGATTTTGAAAACCCCCCTCGCCGGTTTTTTTGCGCTCATGCTCCTGGTCATACTCTTCATATTTGTTATCATCAACATATTCATCTTCCGCCTCGTAAAACCCCTAAACAAAAGCGTCCTTATACTCGGCGAAATCGCCGAAAGCTGGGACCTCACGCGGAGGCTTGAGGTCCCCGGCAGGGACGAAATCGGAAGCCTCGCCCGGATTTTTAACGTAACGTTTGAAAAAATCCAGTCCCTCGTTACCGTTATCCGCGACAAAACACAGTCCCTCTCAAAAACAGGAGGCGAACTTGCCGGAGAAATGGACTCAACAGCCAGCTCCGTCAATCAAATGACAGCGACAATACAAAACATGAAGAGTCAAACGGAAAATCAGGCAGGAGAAGTCGCCCGTGTGGGAAACTCCATGACAAGCATTATAAATCACATCGAAAAATTAAACGGCCACATCGCCCAGCAGTCCGAAAGCGTCTGCCAGTCTTCCTCCGCCATAGAGGAAATGCTCGCCAACGTTCACTCAGTAACCGGAACCCTCATAAAGAATTCCGAAAACGTAAAAAATCTCGCGGAATCCGCGGAAGTAAGCCGCAGCGACCTGCAAAGCACAGCAGCCGAATTTCAGGAAATAGCGCGGCAGTCCGAAGGGCTCCTGGAAATCAACTCCGTCATGGAAAACATCTCCAGCCAGACAAACCTCCTCTCCATGAACGCCGCCATCGAAGCCGCGCACGCCGGAGAAGCAGGCAAAGGATTCGCCGTTGTCGCCGGAGAAATCCGAAAACTCGCCGAAGACGCAGGCCGCCAGTCCAAAACCACCGTGGAAATGCTCAAAAAAATCAAAACCTCGATAGACATGGTTACAGAATCAACGGGGCGCGTACTTGCGCGGTTTGAAGCCATCAGCGCAGGCGTAAAAACCGTAGCCGAACAGGAAGAAGGAATCCGCAGCGCCATGGAAGAACAGGAAACAGGAAGCCGGCAGATTCTCGAAGCCGTAACCCTCCTCAAAGAAGTCAGCGAAACCGTACGCTCCGAAGCCGGAGGAATCGCCGAAGAAGGACAGGTCGCCATACGCGAAAGTGAAAACCTGGACCGCATAACACAGGAAATCGAAAACGGCATGAACGAACTTGCATCCGGCGCAGAGCATATCAACGCCGCTGTCAACCGCATCAACGAAATAAGCAGCGGCAACAAAACCAGTATCGACACCTTGAGTAGAGAAGTGTTAAAGTTTAAGGTATAAGGAGCAAAAGAGATAAAAAACGCATGGTGAAAAACGAAAACAGCCAAAAAACTGAAAGTAAACTCAAGGCCCCGCATGAAACTGATTGACGTTTTTAACAACATAGCTACCTCCGGCAAAGATTTGGTAAAAACCGATACGGGCCTGTCGGATTACCTTATCCGCTACGTACTCTTAAACGCGATTATCTTTTTCGGCACGCTCATCCTCATCGCCTTTTCCGTAGCGCACATCGTAACAGGAATTTATTACGAAGCGGTTATTACCCTCATTATGGTGGTTGTCGCACTGGTTACTTTTATCATGGCGAGGACAAGCCTCCCGCAGGCAGTGCCCGCCTCAATTCTCATGGTTTTTTTCGGACTTCTCTGCGTTTTACTCATACGCAACGGGGAAGCCTATGGAGCGAACTTCATATTCATCTATCTCTACCCCCCCGTTGCGCTCATGCTCCTGGGAATGAAGCGGGGAGTTATACTCTCTCTCGCCCTCATCCTCATCGTAGGCTTTGAGGTCCTTGTTCCCGGAATGTCCCTGTGGCATTATCCCCTTGACGTATCCAGCCGCATACTATCCGGCTACTGCCTTGTTCTTTTTGTCGTACTCGTTGTGGAAAAAACGCGCAAAACCAAAGACCGCATGATAGAACAGCAGAACCGTATGCTTGTTGAACTGAAGGAGGCAGCCGAAAGCGCAAACAGGGCCAAAGGCAATTTTCTTGCCAGTATGAGCCACGAAATCAGAACGCCCATGAACGCCATAGCCGGAATGTCGGAACTGCTCCTCAGGGGAGAATTATGTCCCGAAGAGCATAGCTACGCGCAGGACATCAAACAGGCCGCGGCAAACCTTCTTGCGATTATTAACGACCTTCTTGATTTTTCCAAAATAGAAGCGGGCAGACTCGAAATTATTCCAACCCGCTACCTCCTCTCCTCCCTTGTCAACGACACAATAAGCATTATCCGTACGCGCATCATGGAAAAACCCATACGCTTTTTTACGAACATTGACCCTCACCTTCCCAACGACCTCGCCGGAGACGAAATACGGCTCCGGCAAATCTTTTTAAACCTTTTGGGTAACTCGGTAAAGTATACGGAGAAAGGCTTTATAAGCGTTACCATTACCGAAGAAGGCCCGCGAAAAGGAAATACCGCCCTTCTTAAAATCGCCATAGCCGATTCAGGCAGAGGCATAAAACCGGAGGACAAAGAAAAACTCTTCGGCGAATTTATTCAGGTAGACGTAAAAAAGAACAAAGGCATAGAAGGCACAGGATTGGGGCTTGCGATTACAAAAAAACTCTGCATAGCAATGGGGGGCAGCATCACCGTAGAAAGTGAGTATGGCAAGGGAAGTGTTTTTACCGCCCTCATTCCGCAAAAAATAAACAAAGATGTCCACTTTGCGGAAGTGCCCTGCCCCCAGGAAAAGAAAGTGCTTGTGTACGAACGGCGCATGGTCTACGGAAAATCCGTATGCTGGTCTCTAGCGAACCTCGGCGTGAGCTGCAGCCTCGTAACCGACGCTGCAGCTTGTGCCCAAGCCCTAAAGCAGGAAGACTGGTACTACGTATTTTCCGGCTACGGCCTGTATGAAAAACTGAAAACCGCTCTGGACGCGGCAGGAAAAAAACCGCCCCTCGCCCTCATGGTTGAGTGGGGAACAGAAGCCCTTATACCCGACGTACGATTCGTGTCCCTGCCCGCACAGTCCCTGTCCATATCCGATGTTCTTAACGGCTCGTGCGAACACAAAAATTATATGCACACTAGAGGTTTTACAGGAACGCGCTTTATCGCCCCGCGCGCGCGCGTTCTGGTTGTGGACGACATAGCAACCAACCTCAAAGTAGCCGAAGGGCTCCTCTCGCCCTACAAAGCGAAAGTTGACACCTGCCTCACCGGCAGCGAAGCCATAGAGCGTATCAAACGCACACAGTACGACCTTGTTTTTATGGACCACATGATGCCGGATATGGACGGCGTTGAAACGACAGCCGAAATTCGGGCCCTTGACGAAGAACGCCTGCGCCAGCTTCCCATAATAGCCCTTACAGCCAACGCTGTTTCCGGCATGAAGGAAATGTTTCTCCAGCAGGGTTTTAGCGATTTTCTGGCAAAGCCCATAGACGTATCGCGGCTTGATGAGATTATGGGGAAATGGCTCCCCCGCGAAAAACGCGAAAAAAACGAAACCCCATCCGGCGCCGGAGGAAAAACCAGCGAAGCATCTTTTACGATTCCCGGCGTTGACACAGCACAAGGAGTTTCCCTGACAGGCGGAACACTCTCCGGCTACAAACAGGTACTCTCCCTCTTTGTGAAAGACTCCCGTGAACGCCTCGGCTTTCTGCAAAAACCACCCTCCAGGGAAGGACTACAGCTTTTTACAACGCAGGTTCACGCCTTAAAGAGCGCCGCAGCCTCCCTCGGAGCAGCAGAGATTTCCGCCCAGGCTGCAGCCCTGGAAGCCGCCGGCAAGGCCGGAGACATACCCTTTATCGGCGAAAAACTTCCCGGTTTTGCGAAAAACCTCACAGAACTTCTTGAAAAAATCATCTCCACCCTTCCCGCCGGAGGCGAAAACCCTTCCCAAAAAGAAGATGCGGAAAGCTCCGCCGTTCTTTCAGAGCGGGCGGTCCTCCTCTTGCGGGAACTTAAAGACGCTCTTGAAGCGGAAAAAACGGAAAACATCAACCGCCTCCTTGAAGAACTTGAACGCATGGAACTTGCTCCCACAGCGCAGGAATTTCTGGAAAAAATTTCCAACGAAATTTTGGTAACAGAATTCTCCCGCGCCCGCGAAATTGTGGAAGAGCTTCTTGCGGCAGGCGGAGCGTAAGCAGGAGAAAATCATGGAAACCACCGAAAAAAAACTCATCATGCTTGTAGACGACAACCCCGCCAACCTCAGAATAGGAAAAAATGTACTGTCCCAAAAATACACAGTAGCAACGTCTCCCTCAGCCGCGAAACTCTTTACCCTTCTTGAGAACAACACCCCCAGCCTTATTCTTCTTGACATCGATATGCCGGAGATGGACGGCTACGCGGCAATTAAAATCCTCAAATCAAAACCCGAAACCCAAAACATCCCCGTTATTTTTCTTACAGGCAAAACCGACTCCTCCGACGAAGAGGAAGGCCGGAGCCTGGGAGCCGCCGATTACATTACAAAACCCTTTGAGCCCGAAGCTCTTTTCGCATGCATAGGAAAGCACCTCGATGCGGAGGGCGCCCCATAGGAGGAAGAAACATGGAAAACGAAAAGAAACTCATTATGCTTGTGGACGACAACCCCGCCAACCTCAAAATTGGCAAAAACGTTTTATCGGAAAAGTATTCCGTGGCAACGTCCCCCTCAGCCGCGAAACTCTTCAGCCTTCTTGAGAACAACACCCCTGCCCTTATTCTTCTTGACATCGATATGCCGGAGATGAACGGCTACGAGGCAATCAAAATCCTCAAGTCAAAGCCCGAAACGCAAAATATCCCCGTTATTTTTCTTACGGCAAAAACGGAATCCGACAACGAACTTGAGGGCCTCACCCTCGGCGCGGTTGATTATATTACAAAACCCTTTGAACCGCCTCTCCTCCTGAAGCGCATCGAAGTACACCTCCTTGTGGAAGACCAAAAAACCACTCTCGAAAAGCAGGCCAAAGAACTGCAGAATTTTAACCTGAATTTGCGCAAAATGGTGGAAGCGAAAACCAAAACAGTGCTTGTGCTGCAAAACGCCATACTGAAAACAGTCGCCGACCTTGTGGAATGCCGGGACGACATAACCGGAAGCCACATAGAGCGTACGCAGCAGGGGGTTGGCCTCCTCACAGAAGCGCTCATCGAAAGCGGCAGCCCCTACCGGAAGGAAGCCGAAAGCTGGGAATTTGAACTTCTCCTGCAGTCCTCACAGCTTCACGACGTAGGAAAAATCGCCATCAGCGACATGATATTAAAAAAACCCGGACGCCTTACAACCGAAGAATTCGAAGAAATGAAAACCCACACGACATTCGGCGTAAAAGTTCTTGAACACATAGAATCAGCCATTGAGGAAAGCGATTTTATTTTC
The DNA here is from genome assembly GCA_031280945.1 of Spirochaetales bacterium. Lineage (GTDB taxonomy): Bacteria > Spirochaetota > Spirochaetia > DTKZ01 > DTKZ01 > JAISAF01. Next base: position 3,294 of record JAITGB010000105.1, on the reverse strand, counting down.
TACGCCAAAGTTTTTGCGGGAACCCACCACGAAAAATGGGACGGAACCGGCTATCCCCTCGGCCTTGCCGGAGAAGCAATACCCCTTCCCGGCAGGATTATGGCAATAGCCGACGTGTACGATGCCCTTACCTCCGAGCGCCCCTACAAAAAAGCCTTTGCCCATGAAGAAGCCGTACAAATTATAAAGAACGGCAAAGGCACACAATTTGACCCCTGCCTTGTTGACATCTTTACAAAGAAAGCAGAGCGGCTCAAGCGGTAAAAATCCCGCGCCCCGCCTGCGAATCAACCTGCCGCCTTCCCCATACAGGCAGTTTTGGATTTTTGGAAGTAAATATATTTCCCTTACTGTACAATTTCGTATCTTTTACAGCCAGCAAGTTTTATACTATCATAATTATAGATGTCGGTAAACTCAAAATTATAGAGAGAATAAACGCTTTTGCGTTTTTCAAAAAAGAGCAGCCTCACCTCCTTGTGTGTGTGAGATTTCCACTGCCTGTAGGGATAATATAGCTGGCGAATAATCGTATTACTACTGTACGAATTTTTTGCTTCAATTAAAACAACCTGATTTTTCCCTTCATACCCGGCGTCAACCTCGGTTTGAACGCCTTCCACAGTAATTTTTTGTCGATATTTTCCGGCGGTAAATTCAAATCTTGGCGTATACTTTCTGCCCCGGATAGTCAAAACAAGAGTAGGGTCGTCCAGAAATGAGCGAATAAGGCTTGAGGCATACGCGAAGTCAAGGTGCTGCATTTCCGAATTGCCGGCCTTTGAAGTGTCAAGTTCAAAATCGAGCCTTGATTTATAGACTTCCACCCTTGAATTTATCTGGGGAATATCGACATAGCCGTCCCCTTGCAGAATAATATATGTTCCGTTCTTTATAGGTAAAAGGAATAAATCTTTCTCCCTAAAGATATTTGGCCTGTCTTCCCGCGTGTCCTGTTTGCATAACACCCGCACTTCCCGTTCGGTAGTTGCGCTAAAATGGGCAGTTGCCCTTTTTATGTGTTCTGCGGTAAGCAGAAAGGGAGCTTGTGAGAAATCATGCCGGTCTATTCTGCATGATTCAAAGACAGCTTCCCAGGGTTTATGATTCATTATCCCGTCCTGCCCATGTAGTTCGTTATAACAAGCTCACTAATTCTTCCGCGTTTGGCCCCGTCGCAATTAACAGACCTGTTGGCACAAACCCGTATGATGGTGTAACCGGAATACGCTTTCCTGAAGAAATTGTCGCCGGGATTGACGTTTGCAGGGTCAGAGTTTGAAAGCATAAGTTTCGCCTTTTTTTTCTTGTCCACCTTTTGAAAGAACAGGGATAATTCCACTTGCCGGGCATCGTTAAATTCTGTTCCGGTGTAAGCCGTAAAGCTCGCGGTTTGTGTTAAAGGACGGTAGGGCGGGTCAAAATAAACAAAACTTTTGGCTGTTATTTTATCGTAACAATCTGAATAGTCGGCGTGGACTATCCGGGCATTGCGTAAAATCTTTGAAACAGCCCGGGTATTCTCTTCATTAACAATGTTTATTGAGTCATATTTGCCAAAAGGGACATTGAATTCACCGTGTGAATTGAGACGGAAAAGACCATTAAAACACGTCTTGTTGAGAAAGATAAATTGTGCAGCCCGTGGAATCCAGTTATCTGATAGTTTCTTATAGTTTATCTCAAATCTCTGGTCATTAAAATGTTTTCTCACTTCACGAAATAAATCATACCGTTTTTTCTCACTGGTCTTATCGTACATTTCCTGGTAGTGCGCAAGAAATTCAAGTAAGTCAGAATGTTTTTTTTGTATCACTTTGTACGTTAATATCAAATCGCCATTTACATCTGAGAGATAGGCATTCTTTATTTTATATTTCTCCGCTATTGAGAAATACAGGGCCCCGCCGCCCAAAAAAGGCTCAAAGTAGTTTTCTATGAAACCTTTTCGCAGTTCCTGCGGATAAAGACTCTCAAATTGTTCTAAAAGCCGGGATTTACCGCCAACCCACTTGACAAATGGCCGTGCGATGTGCATATCCCAACTATATTTTTTCTGTTTCTTTCTGTCAAGGTAAAGCCCCCGCAAATCCAAAAGCCGGGGCCGGCCTTGCGGCCGGCCCCGGGAACACCGCTTTACTCCACCCGAAACTTTCCCACTTCGCCCACAAGGGCCTCAATACTCTCCTTGTTTTTTGCGCTCACATCGTTTACCTGGTTCATGGCGAGGGTAATCTCCTGGGCGCCCGCTGTCATCTCGTTCATGCTGTCCGCGATTTCCTGGGAAATGCGGCCCAGGTTTTTACTCTCCTTGATAACCTCCTGGCTTCCCAGAAGCATCTCCCCGGAGCCGTCCCGCACCTTCTGCGTAACAGCGTTAAGCTCTCCCACAGCCTCAAGGACCTGCTTACTTCCCTCGCTCTGCTCCTCCATGGCGTTGCGGATATTCTCCTCCTGCAGGGAAACAGTCCGCACGCCCGAATCTATATCCTCAAACTTTCGCAAGACCTCCTCCGTTGACCCTGTAATTTTGTCAACAGAGTCCTTGATTTTTTTGAGGACTACCGACGTACTCTTTGCCTGTTCGCCCGAAGACTCCGCGAGCTTGCGAATCTCATCCGCCACAACAGCAAAACCCTTGCCCGCCTCCCCCGCGTGGGCCGCCTCTATTGCCGCATTCATCGAAAGAAGGTTTGTCTGGCTCGCTATGTTTTGCATCATGGCGTTCACCTCAAGAAGCCCCTCCGACTCCTTCGCAATCTCCTGAATATCGGCAACAACAACCTGAAGGTCCGATTTTCCGCTTGAGGCGGCCTCCGTAAGCTCCTTCACGTTTTGCGCGTTCATAACAAGAGACTGGGTAACGCTCGCAATATTTGCGAGCATTTCTTCCACCGCGCTTGAAGACTGGCTCACGCTTGAACTCTGGGCCTCAATACTCTTGTTGAGGGAATTAATCCCCGATGTAATCTGCTCCATTGTAGCGTTTGTCTGGGTAACGCTCGCAGACTGATTGGTAACCTGGCTCTTGACGCTCTCAACGTTGGCGCTGATTTGGTTCATGGCGGCGGCCGTCTCGGACATATTTTCCGAAAGGCTCATCCCGATATGCTCAAGACTCTGCGACTGCTCCTTGATAAGTACGATGAGGTTACGAATCTTGTCGAGGGTCATGTTAAAGTAATTTGACATAAGCCCCAGCTCGTCCTGTGTTTTGGAGGTAAGCCTCTTTGTAAGGTCTCCCTCGCCCTCGGAAATATCCTTCAGCATACCCGCCACATTCATAATAGGCCG
>JAITGB010000273.1 GCA_031280945.1 Spirochaetales bacterium | reverse complement strand
GCAAAAAAAAAGACCGCCCGGAGGCGGTCTTTTTTGTGATTCCCGAAGGCCCTTACTGGAGAAGCTGCAGAACAGTCTGCGCCTTCTGGTTGGCCTGTGCGAGCATTGCCGTGGAGCTCTGTACCAGGATTTGGTTGGTAACAAAGCGCACCATCTCTTCGGCCATGTCGGTGTCCCTGATGCGGGATTCGGAAGCCTGGAGGTTTTCCGCGCCAACCGAAAGGCCAACTCTCGCGTGCTCAAGCCTGTTCTGGTAGGCGCCCAGGTCCGCGCGCTGCTTGTTGACGATTTTCAGAGCCTTGTCCAGAACGCCGATACTGATGTTCGCGCTTTCCGGGGTAGAAAGGGAGATGAAGGTCGCCGTGTGGGGCAGCCCGTTCGTTCCCTGGATTCCCAGCCCCTGAGCCGTCATGGTACCGATGAAAACCTGCTCCCTCTGGTCCATGTTGGCGCCGATGTGGAACCACATGCTCGCAGTGATAACGTTCTCGCCGGTTTCCCGGGCAAAACGTCCGGTCATGAGGTTCATGCCGTTGAACTGCGCGTGCGAAGCGATTCTGTTCACTTCGTCAACCAACTGGGAAACCTCAACCTGAATCTGCATACGGTCCTCGGCAGTGTACACACCGTTGGCGGCCTGTACCGCGAGTTCGCGGAGCCTCTGCAGAATATCTTCCGATTCCTGCAAATACCCCTCCGTCGTCTGGATAAAGGAAATGCCGTCCGCCGCGTTTTTCTCCGCGCGCTGCAAGCCCCTTATCTGCGCCCGCATCTTTTCGGAAACCGCGAGCCCGGAAGCATCGTCGGCGCCCCTGTTGATGCGCAGACCGGACGAGAGCTTTTCCATGTTCTTGTCCGTCTTGAGGTTATTGAACTTGTTTTCCCGCTGTGCGAACATCGCACTCATGTTGTGATTGATTATCATACAATCCTCCGTGATTGTGGACTCCCGAACATCCTTGTCCGGGTAAGGCTTATTCACCTATACAGGCGCATTCACCTCACCTTAGAGTGTCGGATTTTTTCCGCGCGGCTTGAGAGATTTTTTTAATTTTTTTAAGGTTTTTTTTGAACCTCATTTGGGCGCATCTCTGCGCTTTTTCCCTCTGGGAAAAAGCGCAAAGCCGGGCTTTGCGGGGCTCCGCTTCGCTCCGGTCTTTTTTTGGGCAATGCCCAAAAAAAGACTTCTTACCCCTCCAATCCCTTGCGCGCCCAGGGCCCACTTACTTGCTGTCCCCGCCAATTATTGACCAGCCCCCCTAAGCCGCATATAGTTTTAAGGCCGTGCAAACACTCACAGGATGCGTATTTACAGGAGGCGAAGGCCCCCCCGCCCGCTCTTGCCGCCTCTACGCAGAGGAAGCTGCCATAATCGTAGCAGCCGACAGCGGCCTTCTTCTGGCGCGGGCCGCGGGCATTAGGCCCGATTACATCATAGGGGACATGGACTCGCTTCCCGATACAGGGATTCTCGCCGAGTACGACGCGGCCCGCGTTATCAGGTTTCCCCGCGAAAAGGACTACACGGACACAGAGCTTGCCTTAAACCTCCTCCGCGAAAAAGGCTGCGCGCGGAGCATTCTGGTAGGCGGCGGCGGAGGCCGCCTTGACCACCTTTTGGCGGTTTACTCCCTCTTTCACAGAAGCTCTCCGCCCTCAGTCTGGGTAACGGACAAGTACGAAGTTGTCTATATAAAAGAAAAATACCGGCTTACGGCCCGGCCCGGAGAAGAAGTATCGTTTTTTCCCGTGGGGGAAGGGAGCGTCCGCATGAAGAGCCGCGGCCTCAAATGGCCTTTAGACAGCCTTGAATGGCGCACAGGGGACGCGGGGGTAAGCAACATCGTTACCGAAGCCCCCGCGGAAATAGAAGTCCTCTCAGGAGCTGTGATTCTCCTCAGCGCCCTCTCCGCGCTGCCTCAAGGGGGGCTTCTATCTTGAGGTATTCAAGAAGCACAGGGTATTCGGTAAGAAGCTCCCCGTACTTCCTGAGGAGCCGCATCCTCTCGTCCTCGCGGATATGCTCGCCCATGGCCTCCCGCGCGTTTTGGGCGAGGGTCTCCTTCCTGCTCTCCGCCCTGAGTAAGTACATCTCCCGCGCCTTCTCGTAGAGGGCCATATCGGGAAGCTCCAGAACCTGAGGAGAAAAATCCGTAACTTCAAGGAAGGGGTAGTCCCTGTCTATAATGCCCCGGATATTCTCGTATAGATGCGCAAAAATACCCTCCTTCCGCCTATCGGCAAGGCCCCCCTCAAACCCCGAAAGAACAGCCGCCGCGCACGTACCGGTAATCTCCTTCTCCACGGAGGACAGCCAGTCGTCCAGCATATCCGGCAGGACGCCCTTCTCGCGGGCAATCCGGGCAAAGGCATCATCGCGGACACGGTAGCTGAGGATAAAACGGCACGTGTAGCGGAACTCAGGCTTACCGTCCAGAAAAAGGCCGTACACCTCGGAGGAGGGCAGGCTCCCCACAGCTTCGATTACAGAAGAACGGCTCCGCGCGGGGTACAGGTACAGGGTAAAGTTATTGGGAATGAGCTTTTCCCAGCGCCAGGTAAAAACCCCAGGCAGGACAGCCGTATCGTCCCAGCCTCTCGTTTTTGTAAAAATTACCCCCCGGCTTTCCGGCGGAATGGCAATCTGAACCCAGCCAAAATAAAATCCCGTTCCGCCCAGCGCCGCGAGCACGATAAAAAGAAACGCAAATTTCTTCATACGCATAATACTAGGAGAAAAAAGCCTTTAATGCAAGGCTCTACTGCCGTAAGCTGTACAGAAAAACCCCCGGTATAGTACACTATTTATAGAGAGGAACGATGATGAAGAGGCGGACCCCCCCCCGGTGGAAAATTATACTGGGTAATTTGTGCATTTTCTTTTTCTCTTTTTCGCTCATCACCCTCACGGTGTTCTTTTTGGGGAATTTTCAGGGGTTTGTAAAACGCGCCCAGTTTTTTCTTTTGGATATACTCAAAACTTCCAGTTTTATGTGCTTGATGTCGGGGTTTTCGTACCTTCTGTACCTTGCGCTTCAGCTTACGCGAAAAAAGGCTGTTCCGCGCTGTGCGAATTTTCTTCTGGCTTCGCTTTCCCTGTGCTTAGGAGGCTTTCTCCTTTTTTTCGCGCATTTTATCGTTGCCATTACGCGGGAGCTGACATAGTTTACGGTAAGCGGCGCCGGACGGGTTTTCGGCCCGCGCGCGCAGCGCGCGGGGCTTGAGGCCCTGGGGCGCAAGGGCTTGGAGGGGACTTGCGGTTCGCTCCGCGAACCGCTGGTGTCTTTGCGCGGAGCGCAAAGACCGGA
>JAITGB010000154.1 GCA_031280945.1 Spirochaetales bacterium | reverse complement strand
AGCCGCGAAGCGCGGGGGAGATGGCCGCCGCGAAGCGGCGGGGGCCGTGGGTCTTCCGCGGGATTTTGCGGAGCAAAATCCCGCGGCGCGCAAGGGATAGAAGCGGAAATCCCGCAGTAAGCGCATCGGCGCTTTCGAGGACTTGGAGCGGATAGCCCGACTTTGCGTTTTTTCCCAAAGGGAAAAAGCGCAGAGATGCGCCCCTCAAAAACGCGATGAGAGCTACAAGCACGTAATGCCGGCATGACGCACTTAGCCTGATTTTGCGTATAGTCAAAATCCGCGTTTTATCGGGCTCGCAAATTTCCCTTCGGAAAATTTGCTTGAGATGCGCCCAAATTTTTCTTCTTTACCGGATGATGTGTATGTCGTGCTGCGGGTAGGGGATGGTGAGGCCGGCGGCTTCGATTTTTTCTTTGACGAGGCGCAGGGTGTCCCAGTAGGCGGGCCAGTAGTGGTCTGTGTGGGCCCAGGCGCGGAGCAGGATGGTAACGGAGCTTTCGCCGAGGTTTTGCACCATGACCTGGGGGGCGGGTTCGGGGAGGAGGCGTTTTTCGTGGTCTATGATTTCGCGCATGACGCGAAATGCTGTGTCTATGGAGTCGGTGTAGGAGATGCCTACGGGGATGTCCATGCGCCGGCGGTGGTTTCGTGTGTAGTTTTTGAGGGGGGCGCCCCAGATGCTGGAGTTGGGGGCACAGATGTATACGCCGTCTCCTGTTTCGAGGGTGGTGGCGAAGAGGTCCATGTGCTTCACTGTGCCGGAGAATGAGCCGAACTCGATGAAGTCTCCTTTGCGGTAGGACCTGAGAAAGAGGAGGATTATGCCGGAGGCTATGTTACTGAGGGTGTCTTTGAGGGCGAGGCCCACGGCTACTCCTGCTGCTCCGAGGAGGGCTATGAGGCTTGCGGTGTTGACTCCGAATGCGTCAAGAATGATGATTGCGCAGATGATGATGAGCGCGTAGGTGATGGCGATTCGGAGTATGGAGGCGAGGGTTTCGTCAAAGCGGGGGAGCCTCGCGGCGGCTCTGTGAATGATTTTGCCTATGATGTGCGCGAGGAGTTTTCCTCCGGCGGCGACTGCCGCGGCAAAGAGGAGTTTTTGCGCGAGGTTTGTTATGTAGTCCTGGTGCTGCTGCCAAAAACGGAAGAAGAGGTCTTTCATGGGGTGTTTTTGGGGCTGTTTTTATAGAGGTTCCATGTTGAGGCTATGAGGGTGTCTTTGCTGCTGTAGCGGGGTTTCCAGTGGAGAGTCTCTTTTGCTTTGCCGGAGGAGGCTACGAGGGAGGCGGGGTCTCCGGGCCTTCGCGCTGTTATTTCTGCGGGTATGGGTTTTCCTGTTATGCGGCGGGCGGCTTCGAGCATTTCCTGGACGCTCAGGCCCTCTTCGCTTCCGAGGTTTACGGTGAGGCTTGTGTTTTTCTCTTTAATATAGGTGAGGGCCTTCACGTGGGCGTCTGCCAAATCGGATACGTGGACGTAATCGCGTATGCAGGTGCCGTCGGGGGTGGGGTAGTCGCTGCCGAAAATCTGGAGTTTTTCCCGTGTTCCCGCGGCTGTTTCCATGATAACGGGGAGGAGGTTTGCGGGGTTTATTTCTTTTCCTGTGATGCGGCCCTGGGGGTCGTAGCCTGCGGCGTTAAAGTAGCGCAGGGCGGCGAAGCGCAGGCCCCTCAGCCTGTCGTACCAGAGGAGGAAGCGTTCTATTTCGAGTTTGGTAAAGCCGTAGTAGTTTTCGGGGTTAAGGGGGTGTTCTTCGTCTATGGGGAGCTTTTGGGGTTCGCCGTACACGGCGGCGGAGGAGGAGAAGACTATGTGTTTGACTTTTCCTTCGCACAGGGCGTTTAAAATATTGATGCTGCCTGTTATGTTGTTCGTGGAGTATTTTTCCGGTTTGAGCATGGATTCGCCCGCGGCTTTGAATGCGGCGAGGTGAATGGCGGCGTCCCAGCCTTCTGCGAGTGTCCGCACGAGGGCGGGGTAGTCGAGAATGTCGCCTTTAATAAAGCGGGCCTGGGGGAAGAGGTTTTCCTCACGGCCTGTTGACATATTGTCGAATACTCCGACTTCGTGGCCCGCATCGAGGAGTTCCCGTACGACGTGGCTTCCTATGTAGCCCGCGCCGCCTAGTACGCATATTTTCATGGTTCTTTCAGTATAGGCGGGTTGGGGGCGGCGTGTATACCACTGTCAACAACTTAAAAATTTGGGCGCATTTTTTGCGGGCAAGGCCCGCAAAAAACCGGGCTTTGCGGGGCTGCGCTTCGCTCCGGTCTTGCTGGGCGGCCCAGCAAGACTAAACCCCTCCAATCCGCCGGTTTTGCGTACCTTGCGGTTCGGAGAACCGTAAAAATCAACGCAAAACCCTTGCGCGCCAAAGGCCCATCGCCCGCGGCTTCGCCGCGGCCTGTAACCAGGCCCGCCCCGGCTTCGTCCGGGCGGGCCTGCAAACCCCCGCCTACAACTTCCACGAAAGATACGTCCGCAAACTCCAGGCCCAGGCTTTATCCTCCTGGGCATCAGACCAGCGCTCATACCCCTGAAATTCAAGGCCAAGACTTGTGTCCTCCGCGAGATTGATTTCCCCCGTTACAGTGAGAATTTCTACTGTATTCTCCCTGTCCGGCACGTTCAGAGAACGTATCCAGTAGTAATAATAATTCGCCTGTATGCTGAAATGCCGTAATTCCCTGTAGGCCAGCCCCAGCTTGACCGAATAGCCCGGCCCCATAACGCTATAGTTTCCAGAAGCCTGGCGGGTGTAGCGGGAATCAAGCGCGCCTATAACAATACCGTAGAACAGCGAAGAAGCCTCAATGACACGCTTACCCGCAAAAGGAAGATTCAGCATAAGCCCCGCGCCCGCCCCGTTTGCGGACATCTTGTAGACAAGGTTTTCAAGGTAATCGAACTGCTGGAAAAAGCCCACGACCCCTCCCGCCTCGTCCCCCAAAAAGAACCTCGCCCCCAGAAGAATCCCGTCCCCGAAAATGCTCCACCCGGGATTTAGGTAATCGAGGCTCGATTCAATCTGCACGGCAAAAAAGTCGTAGGGAAATACCCCCGTCTTCCCCTCATACCGCCCGCCGTAGCGGATAAAGCCTCCCAAATACGGATGAGGAAATTGACTAAACCGCCCATCGTCATCCCAGCTCATATTTATGCCTGTACGCAGGAATACATCGAGTTTTACCCCGGGAATTCTGTTCCTCTCCACAAAAGGCTCCCCCACAACCCATGCGTTCACCATGTACACAGGGTCAACAACAAAGGCCGCGAATTCCCGGAAAAACCGGCGGGCCCCTGAATGGCTTCCCCGCATAAGGGCAGAGGCAAGGCGGTGTCCGCTCTCTCCAAAAGCAGCCCCTCCCATAGCCGTAACAACAAAATCATTGATTGAGGCCGTATCTCTTTCGCCGAAAAACTCCCACATAAAACTGCCAAACGCCGCAAAAGCCAGAGAGGACGGAAAAGAAAAACCGTAAGCCCGCGCCGGAGCATAGGAAAAAGCCCCCTGATAGGGATGCAAAATACTGTTCGTAAAAAAATCGCTGTTATCCCATTCGAGGCCCACGTCCAGGTTGCGCCGCCAGGTCGCGGGGTTTACCTGCGAGTAGGGCGCGTAAATACCGAAAAAATCATAGGTAAAAATAAGAAAGTCGGACGCAAGAATACCCTGCAAAAAAGCGTTCATAAAGTCAGAAGCGTAATCGCGCCCCTTCTCCCCGCCGGAGGAAGCCGCGTCTGGTAGAGCAGCCTCGCTCTCCGGCTCTTCCGCGTAAAGCTGTCTTGGGTACAGGGCAAAAAAACATAAAACGCACACAGCAAAAAGCGGCGCCAGGGATAAGGGTTTTTTCATGCTATTTCGTTAAATTAC
>JAITGB010000125.1 GCA_031280945.1 Spirochaetales bacterium | reverse complement strand
TCCTCTGCCTTGCGGCTGATTCTGTTCCACACAGCCGAAAGCCCCATGGCTTTCTGGGCCGCGTCAAGGGTCTTGCGGGCTTCCTCCCTCATGCGCAGAGTCCCCGAATACATTACCTCGTCCACAAAACCCTTGCGGCTCTCAAAAAAAGCCCGCTTCTCGCGCAGAGGCTCAAGGAAAACATTCAGGGCTTCGTGGAGCCTCTCCTTGACTTCCACATCGCCCACCTTCCCCTTTACGTAACGCGCCTTCAGTTCCTCGACCATTGCCTTGTCGCGGTTAAAAATATCGTGATACGCAAAAACAGGATTTCCCTTGACCCGCCCCGGAATATCCGCGCGGATTCTGTTCGGGTCCGTATACATACCCATAACTTTTTTTTCAACAGTCCGCGCATCGTCAGAAAGCATAATCGCGTTGCCAATGGATTTCGACATCTTCGCCCCTCCGTCCGTCCCCACCAGGGTCGGCACTTCGCCCAAAAGCACATCGGGAACAGGGAAAACCTCCCCGTACAAGTTATTGAACCTCCGCGCAATCTCCCGCGTAAGCTCAACGTGGCTCTCGTTGTCCTTTCCCACAGGAACAAGATGAGCCCGCGGCAAAAGAATATCCGCAGCCTGAAGCACAGGATAGCCCAAAAGACCAAAAGGCATCTCTGCAAGATTCGCGGACTTCGCCATATCCTTTAAGCTCGGAATCCTCTGAAGCCGGGGAACGGTAACAAGCATCTCAAAAATAAGGTCAAGCTCGTACACCTCATGCACAGCCGACTGAAGATAAATCACCGATTTTTCCGGGTCTATCCCGCAGGCAAGATAATCTAAAACCATCTGCCGAGCGTTCTCCGCAAGAGCCGCCACGTCCTCGGGCCCCGGCTTTGTCGTGAGCGTATGCAAATCCGCCACAATAAAAAAACACTCATATTCATTCTGCAGCCGCACCCTGTTTGCGAGCGAGCCCACATAATGCCCCAGATGAAGCCGCCCTGTCGGACGGTCTCCCGTTAAAATTCGTTTCTGCGCCATAGATGACTACCATACCCAAAAATCAGCGAAAAAAACAAGGCTTAAAAGATGAGCGGGGGTAGAAGGCTGGCCGGGCTGCCGCGGCAGCCCGGGCCCTGGGCGCGCAAGGGACTGGTCGCAATCCCGTTGGGATTGCTGCTCGTCCATGCGCCCACTTTCTTAAGTTGTTGACAGTGGAGGAGTGAGGGGTAAATGTACTTTTCTTCAAAAACCGAAAATGCTCACCACGCCCCAGGCAAAGAAGCCGCCTGAGAGAATTCCGGCTGCAATTTCCGGCAGGCTGTGGCCTACCATTTCGGAGAGTTTTTCATATTCTCCGGGGAAGCGCTGCGAGACGAGGCGGTTTAAGAGTTTGGCGTGTTTTTCGACAGCGCCGCGCAGACGGTAGGCGTCGTAGATAACTATTGCGCCGAAAACAAAACACAGGGCGAAGATGTCAGAAAAAAAACCGTTTTTCAGCCCCACGGCTACGGCGAGGGCGGTAACAAAGGCTGTATGCGAGCTGGGGATTCCGCCTGCTGTTACGCAGTATTTATACGCAAGGCAGCCTTCGCGCAGAGAGTAAAACACTACTTTGAAAATCTGGCACAAAACCTGCGCTCCCGCGGCTGTGAGGAGAAGGAGGGGAAAGTTTGTCATGCCGCTATTTTATACCCCCCGCTCATTTTTTCAAGGTATTACCCGGGGGCGTTTTTCTCCCCGTAAAGCCGGCCCAGTCGCCGCGGCACATAAGGGGCTCAAATCCCGCGCTCCTGATGCGGCCTTCTATGCAGAAGCGGCAGGCCGCGGCTTCGTCGCCCGTGCAGATTTTGTTATCGTAGAGGGCGTAGAGTTTACGCACATTCTGGGGTGAGAGGTTGGGCATCACGACGTTGGCTCCGGCCTTGAGGGCGAGTTCGCGGCCATCGGGGGCGATTGTGCCCATAGCTGTTGTGGCGGGAATCAGGGCGGCGGGAACTGCCAGCCGCGCGAGGGCGACCATGCGGAGGGCGAGGTTGAGGCTTCCGGCGCTCTGAGAGCCGAAGGGCGTGTCGGCCTGGGGGATAAAGGGGCCTATGCCTATCATCTCCGGCTGGAGTTCTTCCATAAAGCGGAGGTCTTGAAGAAGGCAGCCGGGCGTTTGAAAGGGCGAGCCTGTCATAAAGCCCGCGCCTACCTGAAAGCCTATTTTTTTAAGTTCGCGGAGGCAGTTTTTCCTTTCGGCGAGGCTCATTTCCGGGGGGTGCATTTTTCCGTAATGCGCGGGGTCGGCGGTTTCGTGGCGGAGGAGATAGCGGTCGGCCCCGGCGCGGAAAAAGCGTTCATAGCTTTCCCTGGGCCTTTCGCCTAAAGAAAGCGTCAGTGCGCTTTCGGGAAATTCTTTTTTTATGGCCGATACGATGCCGGTGATTTTCTCATCGTCAAAGAAAGGGTCTTCCCCGCCCTGAAGCACAAACGTTTTATACCCCAGAGTGTCCCCCATGCGGCAGCAGGCGAGAATCTCTTCGGGCGAAAGGCGGTAGCGTTCGATTTTGGCGTTGCCTTTTCGCAGGCCGCAGTAGTAACAGTTGTTTTTGCAGAAGCTCGTAAACTCAATGAGGCCCCGGAAGTACACAGCCTTGCCATAGTGAACTTCCCGCACTCTACCTGCCGCCGCGAAAAGTTCCCGCATTTCCCCAGGGTCTTCCGTTGTAATCAAATGAAGGAGCTGCGCATCGGTGAGTTTTTTACCGGTGAGCTTTTCTCCGGCCCCGCGATTTTTCTCATCGCCGCGGGAACTCACGTCGCTGTGCATATCTCTTGAGCCCCCGCCCCGTCCGCTCCGGCGCGGGAGACGGCAGTCCTCACCGTTACGTGAGGGATATTCCCCAGCTTCCCCGTCAAGGCATTTATCTCGTCTATCTCCCCCTTGAGGGTGATGGCGATGACAGCCGTATCTTCCTCGTCAAAAGGGATTCCCATGCGTCCCTTTATAATAGGCCTGTACTGGCTCAAAGTCTCGTTGAACAGCCTCTGGCTCTCCTCCGGCTTCTCCAGCACCGCCCCAATAACCGCGATGCGCTGCATAAACACCTCCCGTCCCGCGAAAGGCCGGAAGGAACGCCGGGCAGGATTTTCCGAAAGCCAAAACCGTCAAGTTTTTTTTCAGAATACGCCGCGTCTCCCTCGCCGGATAAGACTTCTCTCCTCCGCAAGGAACAGCACATAAAGATACCACTTCAAAGCGAGATTTCTCTTGAACCCAAAATGGCTTGAAAATAATATACTCCAAAAACGGAAATTGGGCAAGGTGTTTGTGAGCGGAAGCAGGGTTTCTGCATTTACTTTTTTTGAAGATTCATGGCGCATTTTTTGACGCTGCGCGTCAAAAAACCGGGCTTTGCGGGGGTTCCGCCCCGGCGTTCCGCCGGGGCCGCTTCGCGCCCCTCCAATCCCTTGCGCACCCACGGCCCCCGCGCGGCGCAGCCGCGCCGGAACCGCGCCGCGAAGACGCGGCGCGGCGCTCAATGAGTTTTCGTTTTTTTCGCGGAAATGCTTCCTTGAAGGTTGAACAAGAAAACTCTTACGCTCCCCCCAGAGCCTGCGAAATCGCGGCAGCGGCAGTGAGAGAAAGTTTTGCGTACTGTACAACACATTTCTTTGAAAGGTCTTTCTTTTTGCGTTTTAACTTGACGGTAACATTCTGAACGGATATATACGCATCACAGGAATCCGAATGCAGCGTAACTTCCGCGTAGCCGGAAGGCGGCGGAGCCTCCCCTTCGCCTTCGGTTTCGCTCTCCTTAATGGGAACAAGGGCGCTGTAGTCTTCGCGGCCCAGGGCGGCCTTGAACTCTCCTTCGTCCGCAATGAAGGCTGCCTTGACAGGAAGGCTCCGGGCGTCCATCCACTTGCCTTCCCGCTCGGAGTAGGGTTCCATCGCCTGTTTGCGCGGGGCCTTGAGGGTAAAAAAACACAGGACGCCCGCTTCGGCGAGCCAGATGGCGGCGAGGAAGAGGCCCCGCACATCAATATTGTTTATGCTCCACACGCCGCTTTCGTTTAAGTCCCGCGCAATGGCAAAACAGTCTTCGGGGGACTCTATAAGGCTCAGGGCTATTTCAAAGACGGAGAGCGCATCGTAGGAAGAAAAATTTCCGCTAAAATCAACGATAACCGTTCCTACGTAGAAAAACCAGTGAACATAGTACGCGGCGGCAAAAACCGCGCCCGCAATGACGCAGGCCGCGCTGACGCTGCGAATACGAAAAAATTTGATGCAGCGGCTTACGATAAAGCCCAGGGCAATACCAAAACCGCAGGTGAGAAGAATGTTGAGATACACGAGAGGGTCATGGTGGTTGACAAAGGCGTACACCGCCGCCAAAACACATCCGGCGGCAAGTCCTGCCGCGAGCGCTGCCGCCGCACCGGCAAGGGGCGCTGTCCCCGAGGGTTTATAGTATTCCAGGCGGTCTAATTGTTCATTCATGGGGACAGTATACCCTGCTTGCGAAAAAAATCCAGAGGCTGGCGGGGTAAAAGAATGCGCTCGCCTAAAACAGTGTGAGCTGGGGGTCTTTCTCCCGCCGGGGGAGTTCGCAGGCGGCTTTTGGGATGAGGTTTTCAATGTCCGCGAGAAAGGGGCTGGGGTTTGCCGTGAGTTTTCTGCCCCGGAAAATCCGCGTGGCGGCCCAGGAAAGGTAGAGGCCGGTTTTGGCGCGCGTCATGGCGACGTAGAGGAGGCGTTTTTCTTCGTTACTGCGGACGGCGCTAGTGGGGTTTTCATCGTAGAGGGTAAAGGGGAGGATGCCGTCTTCAAGGCCGGCGATAAAGACGTGGCTGAACTCAAGGCCCTTTGCGGCGTGCATGGTGAGGATGCTTACGGCGTCAACGTAAATCCGGGCTTCTTCTCTCCAGGGTTTTTCGCCTATGAGGTGAAAGGGGATGCCGTGGTCCTGGAGGGCTTTTTCAATGGGCGGGGAGAGGGCCGCGGCCCGGAGGAGGATGGCGCAGTCTCCCAGGCTTGTGAGGGGCGCGGCCTGGGTTCCTCCGGTTCCTTCGGTTTCTCCCTGGGGCTGGCTTACGCGGCTGTCAATGGCAAAGAATGTTGTTCCGCCTATGAGCCGCGATATGCGCCGCGCTATGCCTTCAGCTTCGGCTTTTTCGGTGGGATGGGCGGAGCGGTACAGGCTTACGCCGTGTCCGGGGCCTTCGAGGTGTGCGCCAACGAGGCGGCCCGCGGCGGTGAGAATGGGGGCGGCGCAGCGGAAACTTTGTGAGAGGTTGTAGAGCGCGGCTCCTGGGTAATCGCGGGAGAAGCGGTCTATGTACCTTGTGTCGGCGCCCCGGAAGCCGTAGATTGCCTGGTTGGGGTCGCCGATAACGCAGAGTCCGGCTGGCTCTCCGCTGCTGTTTTCCGTAGCCGTGGTTGTGGCTGCGGGCGCGAGGAGGCGGAGGAGGGCGTACTGGGCAAAGTTGATGTCCTGATACTCGTCCACGAAGATATGGCGGAAGCGTTTTTGGTAGTAGAGGAGAATGCCGTCCCTGCGCGCAAGAAGGCGGGCGGCTCCGGCAACGAGGTCGTCAAAATCCAGGAGGCGTTTTTCGCGGAGGCGGGAGCGGTATTCCCTGTAAACGTTTTCCAAAACAGGTTCCGGCGGCGGGAGGCCGAATTCCTGGGCAAGGGCGGCGAGCTCCGGCGGGAGTTCCGCAGGAGCTGCGGGAGCTTCAGGAACCGTGGGGAGGAGGAGAAATCTTTTTCTCTCCTCTATGTACCG
>JAITGB010000063.1 GCA_031280945.1 Spirochaetales bacterium | reverse complement strand
GTTTTGAGGAATTTTATCCATTTGGGGTGGTTGGGGAGGATTCCGGCGTGCAGCATGTCGGGGTTTGAGATGATGATTTGTCCTGTTTCCCGCGCTGAGGCCCGGAGGGAGCTGGGGGTGTCTCCGTCGTAGGTGGCTATTTTGACGGGGATTTCTCCTGTCAGGACGGTTTCGTTCAGGTCGGACTGCTGGTCCTGGGAGAGGGCTTTTGTGGGAAAGATATAGAGGGCTCGGGTTTCCGGTTTTTCCAGTAGGGTTTGCAGTACGGGGAGGTTGTAGCACAGGGTTTTTCCTGATGCAGTGGGGGTAACTACGACGCAGTTTTGCCCCCTGCGGGCGGCTGCGAAGGCCTGGGCTTGATGAGTGTAGAGGCGGCTTATGTTTCTTTTTTGCAGGGCTTTCAGGAGGCGGGGGTGGAGTTCCGGGGGGAAGGCGGCGTACTCGCCTTCCTGTGGGGGGATTTTCTCCCAGCGGGATACGTTATCCATGAAACTCTTGTCGCCCGCGAGGGCGCGGAGAATTTCGGCTGTTTTTGCTTCCATACGGGGAAAATTATACTATAAAATAGCGAAAAATGTGCCATAAAATGAAAAAAAATGAAATTCTTTCTTGATTTCTTTTTATACCTATTCTAAAATGAGTGTGGGGGTAGGTGTATGAAAGTTACACACAATAATGTTTTGACTATTGTCCTGGGCGGCGGGAAAGGTACCCGTTTGTATCCTCTTACAAAGGACAGGGCAAAGCCTGCTGTTCCTTTCGGTGCGAAATACCGTATTGTGGATATTCCCCTGTCAAATTCGATTAACGCGGGCTTTAAGCAGATTTATATTGTAACCCAGTTCAACTCAGCTTCGCTCCACATGCACATAGGCAGGCTCTACTCCTTTGACGCTTTTACCAAGGGTTTTGTTGAGATTCTGGCGGCGGAGCAGACTTTTGAGAGTTCAAGCTGGTACGAGGGGACTGCGGACGCGGTTCGCAAGAATTTTGTCCATTTCCGCCAGCAGAATCCTGAATACTACATAATCCTGTCGGGCGACCAGCTCTACCGCATGGACCTGGAAGATTTCCTCAAGAAGCATATAGAGAGCGGGGCGGATATTTCCATAGCTGCTACTGCGGTAAACCGCGAGGCCGCGACGAGTTTTGGCATCATAGAGGCGGACAAGTCGGGTACCATTAAAGCCTTTGTTGAGAAGCCGGAGGCGGGAAAAAATATTGACCATCTGAAAATTCCTGTGGGGCTGCACCCGGACAAGGAGCAGCTTGCGGAGGGCAAGGAATACATGGCTTCCATGGGTATCTACATTTTTAATGCCGAGACTATGGACCAGATGCTCGATAACACTATGGCTGATTTTGGCAAGGAGATTATTCCTGCGGCGGTGGACAAAAAAAAGGTGCAGGTCTACGTCTTTACGGGTTTTTGGGAGGACATTGGTACCATCAAGAGTTTCTACGATACCAACCTCAACCTGGCCCGCATCAATCCTGATTTTAATTTTTACGAGGAAGACAGGCCCATTTATACGGCGGACCGCAATCTGCCGCCTTCAAAATTCAACTTTTCCACTCTTTCGGAGGTTCTTACGGGAGACGGCTGTATCGTTACAAAGTCTATGCTGACCCGTTCTGTTGTGAGTATACGCAGCGTTATCGAGACGGGGGCGAACCTTGAAGGCGTTATAACCATGGGGGCGGACTTCTACGAAACTCCTGCGGACAAGATAGAAAACCGCAAGCGGGGCCGTCCCGATATTGGTATAGGCCGCAATACGCAAATCCGGGGGGCAATAATCGACAAAAACGCCCGTATAGGCGATGGCTGCCTTATTGGTGTACAGGATATTCCCCGCCGCGATGGAGACTACGACGGCTATTTTATCCGCGAGGGCATCATCATTATTCCCAAGGGGGGGATTCTCCAGCCGGGAACGGTGATATAGCGCGGGGGGGAGTTTTGGCACAAGAGCGTACCGGCTGGCACGAGGCTTTCTATAGCGCTCTTCATCTGGAGCTTGAGGAGTACCGCGACTACCTTGAGTTCTACAAAGAGTATCAGCTTACGACAGAGCCTCTTCGCATCGATGTCCTTATTGTAAAAAAGAAGCCGGGTGTTGTCATAAAGAAAAATATTGCTTTACAGTTTCGCAGGGATAACATTATTGAATACAAGAGCCCGGGTGATTATATTTCTTTAGTAGATTTTTATAAAACAATGGCTTACTGTTACCTGTACGCCGCTCTTGGCGGCCTTGCCATAGATGATATTTCCCTTACTGTTGCGGGAACGCGCGCTCCCCGCGAGGTGATGCGGCACATACGGGATGTCTATGGCTGGCGGGTGAAGGAGGCTGCTCCCGGCATTCACGGAGTTTGCGGCGCGGGGCTGGCCTTCCCCATACAGTTTATCGAGAGCCGGAAACTTTCGGAGGAGGAGAATCTCTGGCTGAAAGGATTGGCGAGCGGTTTGACGGCAAAGACCCTGGGCAGACTGCTTCGTGAGAGCGGCCGGAGGAGAGACGATGCTCTCACGGGGGCATACATATATGCGGTTTTGAACGCGAATACAGAAACGGTGAAGGAGGTGTCTCAGGTGGGAAGATTAACTCTTGATAAGGCGCTTGAAAGCGCCGGCCTGACTTCAAAGTGGGAGGCACGGGGAGAAGCGCGGGGCGAGGAGCGGGGAAAGGTGCAGGGAGCTCAGAAGGTAATTGAGCTGCTGAAAAGCGGTAAATCCGCCGAGGAAGTCATACAACTCTACAGTGAAAAGAAGCGGACAAAAACACGCGCGAATGAAGAAGTCCCCGCAAAAAACACGGGCAAAAGCGCGAACCGGAAAAAAACCGCAAAGCCCGTACGGCTCGTCGCAAAACGCTCCACAGAAAAATCTCCGCGCTCTTAGTCTTCTCTACGCGGAAAAACCGCCGCTCCATCTGCGGCGGTATTGGCGGGAAAACCCTCTTTCCGTAAAGTCTCGTATAAAAGCCTGTCCGAACCGGCAAGCTCAAGGGCAGCAATCTCCTCAAAAGGAAGCCAGCGTACCTCCTCGTGTTCAAGAACACGCAGGGGAGTTTTCAAAACAGCCTCAAAAGCCATAACGCGGTAATCCGCGCCGTTGTTGGAAAAGTCCGCCGAAGCAAGAAGAGCGCCTGCTGAAATCTCGGCTCCGAATTCTTCATGGATTTCGCGCGCGAGGGCCGCCTGGGGAGACTCCCCTTCCTCCGTCTTGCCCCCGGGAAACTCCCAGCGGCCCCCTATGCTGCCGCCCTGCCGCCGGCGCGCCACAAGGAAAAGCTCTCCTGTGCGAAAAATTCCGGCGGTAGTAATTTCCCGCATGGTTTAACGCGCTAGAGAAAAAGGGCTCCATGGAAAAGAAAATGCAGAACCGCCGCGGCAAAAGCGAGAATCCCCCACAGGGGCTTATAGCCTATAAGAAAATCCGCCGCGCGGCTCACCATGGGCGCAAAAACCGCCCCCTTCTCCCTATAGTGCTCCAGGACAAGAGACAGGCCCGCGAAAATCCCCGCAAGCGCGGGAAAAAGGTCTCCCACAATACGCATATCCCCGTCTGTTACCAGAAGGAGTTTGAGAACGCCGACCGCCGTAGCGAGAATCCCCAGCCACAAGCGCAGCACCCCGTTCTCCGCAAAAGCGTCAATCATCTTTCCCACAGCGGGAAATTTGCTCTCTATAAGTTTTGCGGACAAGGCAATCCCCACAATCAGGTTTACGGTGACAGACAAATAATAAATCTGGTACATTTGGGCCTCCTGTTTTAATTATACAAAAAAATAGCCGGCGGTCAACCATTGTATCCAGGGCCCGCGCGGCTTCGCGCGGGGCTGTGGGCCCCTGGGGTAACAGCGCAAGGGTTTTGCTTCGATTTTCCGGTTCGCTTTTCAGCGAACCGCGAAGTCGCAAAACCAATGGATTGGAGGGGCATTGGTCCAACGGGCCGAAGCCCCGCAAAGCCCCCCTCAAAAACGCGATTAGAACCACAGCCACGC
>JAITGB010000011.1 GCA_031280945.1 Spirochaetales bacterium | reverse complement strand
TTATATGCGCTGGCCCTGCCCCTGCCGCTTGACACTTTTTTTCAGAATGTGTATAAATACACCGTCAGTAGCCGCTGTAGCTCAGTCGGTAGAGCAACGGACTGAAAATCCGTGTGTCGTCAGTTCGATTCTGACCGGCGGCATAAAAAAAACCGCGCTTTGCGCGGGTTTTTTTATGGTTGGGGTCAAGCTCCGCTGGGAGGCGGGCACCCCTGCCGCGCCCCGCGTTGACTTTAGCCGAAGCAGTGTGTATCATGGTACCGTGAAAAAACGTAACGCGAAACCCCTGTTCTTCTTCCTCGCCTGCGCCGCAGCCGCGTTTTTTTCTTTGTCCGCGCTGTGCGCCCTGCCGCACGACGAGGCGGCTCACACAGACGAAGAGTGTTTTGTCTGCGCGTACATCGCACAGGGGAGAGCTCCTGACAGCGAGGCATTAAGGAGCGCAGCCCTCTTCTGCGCGGCGCTCGCCTCTATCTTTTTTTGCCGGCCTCCGCTTTCTTCCGTACAATCAAGCCTCGTACACCTTAAAGTAAAACTCACAGTTTAAAATTCATCTCCTTATCCCGCATACGCCGCGCCCTGAGCGCGGAGATTTTTTGCAAAACGGAGATGATAGAGTATGAGAAATTTATATAAGCCCAGGCGCAGTCAGCCTGAGGCTGTTTTTCCCGGAAAATGTACACGCCCCGCAAAGCGGGCGGCTTTTTTCAGTGTGGTTTTTGCGCTTGCCCTGGGAGTGTTCTCAGGCTGCGGAAAAGAAGGAAGCGCTTCCGCCGCGGCTTTTGGTTCCGCTCGTTCCGGCGAAAAACTCAAAGTTACCGCAGCGAACTTTCCGGCCTTTGATTTGGCCCGGGCTGTAGCAGGAGAGAGGATTGAACTTCTTATGCTGCTGCCGCCGGGAGCGGAGAGCCATTCATTTGAGCCCTCGCCGAAGGACATCGTGAGCATACGAAACAGCGATGTATTTATCTACACAGGCGGTGAGTCGGACGCTTGGGCGGAAAAGATTCTGGAAACTTCGGCCTCAGGAGCAAAGCGCGTTATTACCCTCATGTCTTTGGTGGATGCCGTTGAAGAAGAAATTGTCCCCGGCATGGAGGAAGAAGCCGGGGAGGAGGAGGGGCCTGCCTACGACGAACACGTATGGACTTCCCCCCGCAACGCGAAAGTGATTGCGCTCTTTCTTGCGCAGACTTTCTCCGAACTGGACCCCCCAGGGGCCGGTGAGTACGCACAGAGGGCCGCCGCCTATGCCAAGGAACTTGATGAGCTTGATGCTGAGTTTACCTCCGCGGTTAAGGCCGGCAGGAGAAAAACTTTTGTTTTTGGAGACCGCTTTCCTTTCCGCTATTTTGCGGACGCCTACGGCCTTGCGTACTTTGCGGCTTTTCCCGGCTGTTCTACGGAAACCGAATGCAGCGCGGCTACGCTCGCTTTTCTCATCGACAAAGTGAAGGCCGAAAAAATTCCCGTTGTGTTTCACATAGAGCTTTCCAACGAAAAAATCGCGGACGCGCTCTGCGAGGCCACAGGAGCGAAGAAGCTCCTCCTCCACGCCTGCCACAATATTTCCCGCGATGACTTCCAAAAGGGGCTTGGGTACCTCGATTTTATGCGTATGAATCTTGCCAATGTGAAGGAGGCCCTGCGCTGATGGCCCTCATAAGCTGCCGGAATGTTTCCTTTGCCTACGGGGGAAATACCGTTCTTGAGGACATTAACTTTGAGCTTGAGGCCGGCGGCTGGCTTTCTGTTGCCGGAGAGAACGGCTCCGGCAAAACAACCCTCATAAGGGGTTTGGCAGGGCTCGCGCCGCCCCGGACGGGAAACATTGTTTTCGGGGAAGGGTTTCACGGCAGGGGCGCGGGCTATCTGCCGCAGGAGAAAGCCGTAAGGCCCGATTTTCCCGCGAGTGTGCGCGAGGTTGTCCTTTCGGGCTGTCTGGGGAAAAAGGGGATGAAACTTTTCTACGGAAAAGAGGACAGGCTCGCCGTGGAGGAAAACATGAAGAGGCTGGGCCTGTGGGAACTCCGCGAAAAAAGCTATGCGAGCCTTTCAGGAGGCCAGAGGCGGCGGGTTCTCCTTGCGCGGGCGCTCTGCGCCGCGGAAAAACTTCTCCTTTTGGACGAGCCCGCCGCCGGCCTTGACCCTCTCGCAAGGGATGATATGTATAGGCTCCTTGCGGAGCTTCGCGCGAAAAAGGGGATTGGAATCGTTATGGTTTCGCACGACATGGGAGCTTCGCTTGAATATGCAAGCCGCGTTCTTCACCTGAAAGGCCGGCAGCTTTTTTTCGGAACTCCGGCACAGTACGAGATTTCCGCGCCGGGAAAGGAGTTTCTCCATGCATAGTGTTCTTTGGGAAATGTTTTCCTACGATTTTATTCAGCGCGCCTTTGTGGTGGGAGTTCTCGTGGCCCTCTGCGCGTCCCTCCTGGGGGTGAGCCTCGTCCTGAAA
This sequence comes from Spirochaetales bacterium, assembly GCA_031280945.1. Lineage (GTDB taxonomy): Bacteria > Spirochaetota > Spirochaetia > DTKZ01 > DTKZ01 > JAISAF01. The sequence goes on along the minus strand of JAITGB010000011.1, from coordinate 1,357 downwards.
CGCTACTCCATGATTGGGGACGGACTCTCGCACGTGGGCTTCGGCAGCCTTGCCCTTGCGACCGCCCTTGGAGCCGCGCCCCTGGCCCTGTCGGTTCCCATTGTTTTGGCCGCGGCTTTTCTCCTCCTGCGCATCAGCTCCGCGTCCCGCATTAAGGGCGATGCAGCCCTGGCCCTTATTTCAACCGGCTCTCTCGCGGGGGGAGTTATGATTATATCCGTAACAACAGGCATGAACACAGATGTATGCGGCTATATGTTCGGCAGCATTCTCGCCATGAGCAAAGCGGATGTGTATGTCAGCGTTGCCCTCTCCCTGATTGTGCTTCTCCTTTTTGTCCTTTTTCACACGAGAATCTTTGGAGTTACCTTTGATGAGGATTTCTGCCGCGCTTCGGGACGCAGGGCGGGTCTGTACAACGCTCTTATCGCAGCCCTTACGGCTGTTACGATTGTGCTGGGCATGAGAATGATGGGAGCCCTCCTTATTTCAAGCCTCATTATTTTTCCCGCTCTTTCGGCCATGAGACTGTGCGGAAAATTTGGCTCAGTAACCCTCACCGCAGCCATTCTTTCGCTGGGAGCATTTTTCGCGGGCCTTGTGTTCTCCTTTGTTTTCGCCACTCCCACAGGGGCAAGTATAGTCATGTTCCATGTTTTTACGTTTCTGGTATTTCACGGTATAGGCGCGCTAAAAAGGAGGTTCGGTTCATGAAAAAGAAAATTGTCTGTCTTCTCGTAGCAGCGGCTGGAATAAGCGCCTGCGGTTTTGGCGGAGGCCGGGGAGAGCTGAACGGGGCAGGAACCCGCTCTGTGGACACTGGCTCCCGGCAGAAAGAAGCAGGCCTCCCCCGGACCGAGGGCTCCGCGCAGGAGGAAGTCGCCGCTTCCGTCCCCATATTTGAAATTAAAGAGAAAATGTTTATCACGCAAATCAACGACATTTACCTCAATGCCGAAGACTACGTGGGAAAAACTCTCAAGTACGAAGGAATCTTTGATTCTTTCAAATCGCCTGAAACCGGAATTGTCTACCGCTGGGTTACGCGCTACGGCCCAGGCTGCTGCGGAACAGACAGCAATGCGGGTTTTGAAGTAATCTGGCCGGAGGAGATTCCCCGCGAGGCCCCGGCCCGGCCAAGGCCAGCCACACGGCGAGAGTATCCCGAAAAGAACGCCTGGGTGGAAGTTACGGGCCGCCTCTCCTCGTATGAGGAAGAGGGCTGTCAATATCTTCGCGTTGAGCTTGCCTCGCTCCGCGTCATGCCCGTGCGGGGCGCGGAGTTTGTATCGCAGTAAAGCCCTTAGGCCACTACCTCGTAGCCCTGGTCCGTGATTTCCCTGCGTATATCGTCCAG
>JAITGB010000236.1 GCA_031280945.1 Spirochaetales bacterium | reverse complement strand
AGGCGCGTTTCACATGGAAGGGGGAGTTATTTCCGCTAACCTGGCTCTGGAAGGAGGCGGGGTCGCCGTATCACAGGACGGTGTTTTTGACAAGACAGGCGCTTCGTCGGGCACTATTTTCGGTAATAACATAGCCAGTCTGGAAAAAAACACCTCTTCCAACAACATTGGCCACTCTGTATGGATAGGCGCGGACGCCGCAAACAATTTTCTCAAGACGCTCGATAACACTGTAGGTTCGGCAAAGTCTCTAACCGGAGACTACACCGCGTGGAGCGACTAAGCGGCGGGAGGGGCCGTCCGGCCCCCCGCCGCGCGTACAGGCGTTTTATGTGTCCGTACGAAAAAAATTCTTTTTGAGGTAGTAGAAACCCGAATCCACCGTTCCTTTGGACATTCCGAGTATACGGGCTATGTCCTTGTGCGAAGGACTGAGCGGAGCGCGGGAGAGGCGTTTGTCCGTGTTCCTGTAGCAGCGCCTTTCCTTGCGGATTTTTTTGTCGATTTCGCTTGAGGTAAAATCGTCCGTACAGTTTTCTTTTTCTTCCAGAAGATAGCGGATTCGCAGGTAATTGCGCCTGCGCTTGTCCATGAGTTTTTTAACGCGCTCGGTTCTGCGCCGCATGATTGTCCGCAGGACTTCTACCAAATGAAAAACAATAGTGCTGTGCAGGCCCGTAAGGGCTGATATGTTTTCTATGTTTTGGTCGTCTATATAGGCCGCGCATTTAAGGGTGAGGAGTATTATTTGCCGGCGGGTGCGGGGAAACTGCCTGAGGAAAGTTCCCCGCTTTTTGTCCGAGGCAAAAACGTGAGGCCAGCTTTCCTCCCCTGTTTTTCCGTTGTAGGGGGGCTCGCTTTCCGCGACTTCCCAGAACTCATCGGGCGGAGCCTGCAGGCTCTCGCCTGTTTCCCTGTAGAGGACGCGCTCCTGCCTTTTTCTCCTGAGGCGGAATTTGAGAAAACTTTTCATGTGCCAGTCAAGGCAGATTTGAAGGTACTTGTCAAAGGGCGCGCCCTGATTTTTGTAGTGCCGCACGAGGTTTGCTATGCGGGGGTAAAAGCTCAAAAGAAACTCGGCGCAGTCCTCCTCGCCGCAATACTCTTTGTAGAGGGGGTAGGAGTAGGCTTTTACCGCTATCAGGCGCTTCAGGGTTTCCAGTCCCTTTCCCGTACTCAAATACGTACACATAGCGTTTTCCAGTATATTCTTCATACAGAAAAAATCTCCCCCAGGTTCATAGCAAATTTCGTGCCATTTTTCTCAAAAGAGTTTCGGCGCACAGGAAGAGATTCTAAAGCGGACATCTCCGTGCGGGCCCCGGCCTAAACTTGAGTTTCGTATGCGCCGGCATTTTCCCGCTCGTGGCGGAAAAGCCCCCTACAGGGAAAAAAGCGGTTTTTCCCTGTAGGGGGCGCCGTCCTTTTCCGTCTGCTGCCGCGCTTCTAAAAAAAAACACCGGGGCCTTGCCCGCTTGCCGGGAGGGGAAAATTTGGGTACATATTTCACACGGAGGTTTCCTTGATTCATAGAATTGGTTCTCGCGTTCCCCAAACAGGGGAAACGCTTTTTCTCGCGTGGAACGCGGAAATTGCGGGCGATGTTCGCCTCGCACAGGATGTGTCTGTGTGGTTCGGCGCTGTTCTCCGGGGAGATTTACAGCCCATCATCGTAGGAAGAGGCTCGAACATTCAGGACAATGTAACCCTGCACGTTGACTCCGTAACCCCCTGCGTTATCGGACAGAAAGTTACCGTGGGCCATAACGCGGTTATCCACGCCGCCTGTGTGGAGGACCAGTGCCTCATCGGTATTGGGGCCATTATTATGAGCCGCTCGCGCATTGGAGAGCGTTCCATTGTGGGGGCCGGCTCGCTTGTTACGGAAGGAAAAAACTTTCCGCCGGGTTCCCTGATTTACGGAAACCCCGCGCGCCTGGTACGCGCTCTCACCCCTGAGGAAATAGCGGGCGTTGGCGCTACGGCGGAGCGGTATATCCGCGTAGCGCGGGAGGCAAGACTAGAGTACGCGGAGGTGAAGTAGGGAAGAGGAGCGCAAGGGGGGGATGCCCCCCTCACTCCAGCCCTGCGGGCTTCCGCTGCCCCCCAAGCGGGGGCGCTGCCCCCGCAACGCCCCCGCCTGTAACCCCAGCCGCCGCGCTTCGCGCGGCGGCTCTGCCGGTTTTGCTCCGCAAAACCGGCAGGGTAACAGCGCAAGGGATTGGAGGGGGCGCGAAGCGCGTCCCAACGGGACCGCAGCCCCGCAAAGCCCAGTTTTTCGCGCCAGCGAAAAATGCGCCCAAATTTTTCTGCTTTACCTTTTTCGTCATTTGAGGGTAGAATGTTTTTTCATAAAAAAGGAGATGTGTGCGGTATGCCTGAAAAAAAATTGTTGAAACCGGAGGGCGAGTGCTATGTTTTCGCTCCGTCAAAGGGGGAGCGGGGGCTTCCCCTTGAGTTTCTGCGCAGGATGCTTTTTGAGATTTTTCTTATCCGCGATTTTGAGCTGAAGCTGCTTGAAATAAAGGATTTGGGCTTGATTCACGGGCCTGTTCATTCGTCTATTGGGCAGGAGGGCGGGGCTGTGGGGTCTATTATGGCTCTCGTCAAGGAGGATGTGATTGCTTCGACTCACAGGGGCCATCATCATTTTCTTGCGAAGGCTTTTGGGGGCTATGTGGCGTCCTATAACCCGCTGGAGGCTGTGCCCCCGGAGATTGGGGGTATTCTCAAAAAGACTCTGGCGGAGATTATGGGGCTGGCCCAGGGCTACTGCAAGGGCAGGGGCGGTTCCATGCATTTGGGGGATATGGGCTGCGGGTGTTTGGGGACAAACGCTATTGTGGCCGGAGGGGTTCCGATTGTTACGGGGGTGGGCTGGGCCCACGCCATGGACGGGAACGGGAGGGTGGCTGTTTCCTATATGGGGGACGGGGCTTCGAATCAGGGGGCTGTCCACGAGGCCATGAATATGGCGAAGCTGTGGAAGATTCCTGTTATTTATTTTTTTGAGAATAATTTGTACGCGGTGGCGACCCACGTTAGGGAGTCGTGCAGTCTTGTTGACCTGGCCCAGAGGGGGCCTGCCTACGGTATGGAGGCTATGGTTGTGGACGGCATGGACCCTGTGGCTGTGTTTCTGGCTATGCGGGAGGCCCGGAAGATTGCTCTTTCCGGGAAGCCTGTTGTCATTGAGGCGAAGACATACCGCTACAAGCATCAGGCCCAGAGCCTGCCGGGGAGCGCTTTTGGGTACAGGTCAAAGGCGGAGGAGGATGAGTGGCTCACCCGCGATGCTGTTGCGCGTTTTCCTGAGGTTCTTGCGGCATCGGGTGTTCTGTCGGAGGCTGATGTCAAGGTTTTGCGGGAGAGGTCTACTTCTCTTGTGGCTGAGGCGGCTTCGTCCTTTGTGCGGGGGGAGGGCAAGGGGGCGTCTGTTCCGCCTGAACTGTACCCTGTTAAGGCTGACCTTGAATCAGGAGTGCGGAGCGAGGGCCATGAATTTGAGGGGGCTCGTTTTGCCGAGCTTTCGGACTTTCCTTCCGTAACGGAGAGAACTTTTATTGATGTTGTTCCTGAGGTTATGGACAGGATTATGGAGAAGGATTCGCGGGCTGTTGTTCTGGGGGAGGAGGTCGGCCACATGAAGGGCGGGGCCTACCTTGCCACGAAGGGTCTTTTTAAGAAGTACCGCGACAGGGTGATTGATACGCCGATTTCTGAGGCGGGGTTCTGCGGTATGGGTCTGGGGCTTGCTCTTTCGGGGAAGCGGCCTGTTGTTGAGATTATGTTTCCTGATTTCGCTCTTGTGGCGGCGGACCAGCTTTTTAATCAGATTGGCAAGTGCCGCTATATGTACGGGAATCAGTTTGATGTTCCTCTTGTTATGCGCACGCGGGTTGCTATTGGTACGGGGTACGGGGCGCAGCACTGTATGGAGCCTGCTTCTTTTTACGCTCAGTTCGCGGGCTGGCGTATTGTCGCGCCTTCAACGCCTTTTGACTACATAGGGCTTTTTAATTCGGCCTACAGGAGCCTTGACCCTGTTCTTGTTATTGAACACCACAATTTGTATACGACAAAGGGGCCTGTGCCGGAGGACAGGGAGTTTTGTATTCCTTTTGGCAAGGCAAGGGTTGCGCGGCAGGGGGGGCAGGTAACGCTTGTGGCCTGGTCTTTGATGACGCTTGAGGCTCTCAAGGCTGCGGAGGCCCTGGCTTCGGAGGGCATAGAGGTTGAGGTGATTGACCTTCGCACCATTGATTACGCGGGTATTGATTACGAAACCCTGGGGGCTTCCTTAAAGAAGACGGGGCGGCTCCTTGTGGTGGAGGAGGGGCATTTTATCGGGGGCATAGGAGCGCAGATTGCGGACGAGGTTCAGAGGCGGTTTTTCGATTTCCTTGACGGGGAAATCCAGAGGCTTGCGGGCTTGAGTATTCCTACGCCTGTTTCGCGTCCCATGGAGGATATTGTTACGCCCCACGCGCCTGATATTGCGGCGGCGGTGAGGGGGATGGTGGGCCGGTAATGGAACGCGCGGCTCATTTGGGGGGCCTTCAATGAAAGAAATGCTCGGCATATTTCGGGATAAATTCGGCGAAAAGGGCCTAAAAGTCGTTAAATCGCCGCTCAGGATTTGTCCCCTGGGGGCCCATGTTGACCACCAGCACGGCCTTGTAACGGGAATGGCCCTTGATGCGAGCGTTAATATGCTGTACTCGCCCAACGATGCGGGCTATGTGCGCGTTCAGAGTTTGGATTTTCCCGATGAGGAGTATTTTTCGGTTGACAGGCCGCCTGAGATGATTCCGGGGTTTTGGGGAAACTATATCCGGGGGGCGGTGATGTCCCTCGACAGGTCTTTCAAGCTCAAAAGGGGCATCAACGCGGTTATACAGGGCCGCCTGCCCATTGGGGGGCTTTCCTCTTCGGCGGCGGTAACGACCGCGTACCTTCTTGCCCTTGCGGACGTAAATGGTATTGAGATTGAAAAGCCTGAGCTTATCCGCTACAGCCACTGGGTGGAAAAGTCTTTTATTGGGCTCAACAACGGAATTCTGGACCAGGCGGCGAACATTTTGAGCAAAAAAGACCAGCTCCTGTACCTTGACTGCCGCACGGAGGAGTTTACTCTTATTCCCCGCAGCCAGGCCCTGCCGCCTTTTGAGGTTCTTGTTGTGTATTCGGGTATCAACAAAATCCTTATCAGTACGGACTACAACAACAGGGTGGCGGAGTGTAAGGTTGCGGCGTGGATTTTGCAGGAAACGGGCAGCGGTAAGGTTTCGCCTTTTAGCGAGGTGCGCCTGCGCGATATTGATGAGGATTTTTACCGTGCGCACAGGGAGGCTCTTCCGGGACGTTTCCGCCGCAGGGCTGACCACTTTTTTTCGGAAAACGCCCGTGTTCGCAAGGGGATTGAACGCTGGAAGGCGGGCGACCTTGAGGGTCTGGGAAAGCTGGTTTTTGAATCGGGGGAAAGTTCCATTCACCAGTACGAGAGCGGGGCGCCGGAGCTTATTACGATTTACGAGATTCTTGCCGGCTCTCCGGGGGTGTACGGGGCGCGTTTTAGCGGCGCGGGCTACAGGGGCTGCTGCATTGGTCTTGTTGACCCTTCCCGCAGGGAGGAAATTGGGGAGAGAATCGACTCGGTATATCCCGCCTCTCATCCTGATTTCCGCGATGTGTACCGCGTTTACTTTGCGGGGCTTGACGATGGGGCGCGTATTCTCCGGGCGGAAGAGGCTTTTGCGTGAAATGTCTTATCCTTGCCGCGGGCTACGCGACACGGCTTTATCCGCTTACTTTACATACGCCGAAGGCTCTTTTGGATGTCGCGGGAAGGTCGATTCTTGACCGTCTTGTGGACAAGGTTGAGAGGGTGGAGGAGACGGACGAGATTATTGTTGTGTCCAACGCTAAATTCTACGATAGTTTTACCGCGTGGAAGGGGGGGAGGGCGAGCCGGCTTCGTATATCGGTTTTGAATGACGGGAGCGTTTCCAACGAGGGTCGTTTGGGGGCTGTTGCGGATATTGCTTTTGCCGTGCGGGAGAGGAGCATTGAGGATGAGCTTCTTGTTCTTGCGGGGGATAATTTGTTTGATTTTGAGCTTGCGTGTTTTGCGGCTTTTTTCCGCCGCACGGGCTGGGACTGTATTACAACCCACAGGCTCGGCGATATGAGCCGTTTGAGGAGAACGGGGGTTATTGAGGTTGACGAAAACTGGCGGGTGCGCAGCTTTGAGGAGAAGCCCGCCGAGCCGAAGAGCTGTTTTGCGGCTCCGCCTTTTTACCTGTACAGGCGGGAGACTTTGCCGCTCGTGGATGAGTTTCTGGCGGGGGGCGGGGATGCTGACGCTCCGGGGAGTTTTATTCCCTGGCTTTTACAGAGGCGGCCTGTGGGGGCTTTCTTTTTTGAGGGGGAGCGGTACGATATTGGTTCTCCTCTGAGCTACGAGGCGGCGCAGAGGGTTTTTGCCGCACGGTAAAAATGCGCCCGCTGTCTTTTCCCAAAAATGATTTTGACAAAGAATAAAATATGGGACATACTGGGGGAGTAATGGCGCAGGCACAGAACAGTAATCTTCCGGTGGTTCTCGCGGTTGACGATGTTGAGACAAATCTGATGATTCTTGAGGAGATTCTCAAGGACGACTACACGGTCATCACGGCGGGCAATGGCGTGGAGGCTCTGGAGCTTATGGGCAAGGCCGAGACGCTGCCCAAGATTATTCTTCTGGATATTGTGATGCCGCAGATGAACGGCTACGAGATGATGGATATTCTCAAAAAGAACGAGACCTACAGGAAGATTCCAGTTATTTTTATTACTTCTTCCAACGAGGAGGTCGTGGCGCTTTCTACGGGGGCTGTGGATTTTATTTCCAAGCCTTTCCAGCCGGAGATTGTTCATCTACGTGTGGCGAACCACATGAAGCTCAAAATGTACTCGGACAATCTGGAAATCATGGTGGCGGAGAAGACTTTGGAAGCCACTATGACCTTGCACAATGCGCTTCAGGGCCTCGCCAACGTGATTGAACACCGGGACCTCGAATCGGGGAGCCATGTCAAGCGGACTCAGCTTTACTGTCAGTCCCTTATTGATTATCTTCTTGAGACGGCTTCGGTGTTCTCGGAGGAGCTGCGCAGAATGGACCCCGCGATGATTGTTGAGGCGATGGCCCTGCACGATGTGGGCAAAATCGCTATTCCCGACAGTATCCTTAAAAAACCGGGGAAACTTGAACCGCAGGAATTTGAGACCATGAAAACCCATACGACTCGGGGCAAGGAAATCATCGGCGAAATCGGGGATGTAAAAAATTCTCTCTACCTCAAACACTGCGAGGATATTTGTTACTGCCACCACGAGCGCTACGATGGCAAGGGGTATCCGAGGGGGCTTAAGGGGGGGGAGATTCCTTTGGCTGCCCGTATTGCGAGCATTTCTGATGTGTACGATGCCCTGGTTTCGGCCCGTGTCTATAAGCCCGCCATGCCCTACGAGGAGGCTATACGCCTGATTGTCGAGGGCGGGGGTACTCAGTTTGACCCTGTGCTTACGGAAGCTCTCGTAAAGACGCAGGAAAAATTCCGAGAGATAGCCATACAGAACGCGTAAATTCCGGTATTCCGCGCCTCTATAATCCTGTGAACCCGTAGTTTTTCCTAAAACCATCAGACGCAAGGCTAAAGCTCTGTTGTAAACCCGTATTTTTACAAGCTATAAAAGAAAGGATAAAACGCTTAAACGCGTGTTTTTTGAAGGCTAAAGTCCGCAAAATTGGGAAAATTTAGCGCGAAAAACCTGTAAAAAGGCGGTTTTACTCCGCACCGCTGGTTTTTTCCGGTGATTCTTGATATTTTTTGGGAAAAACAGACAAACTATGAAATCCGGCGGCATGGGAAATGCTTTATTTTGCCATCTATAAAATGGTAGGTAAAACGCTAAAACAGGCGCTCTCCTCAGCGGCAAAATTGGTAAACGCAAAAAAGCGCATTTTGGGAGGTGCGTAATTAACTATATTATAGTAGATAATTAGTTCTTCTGTATTAAAAAATATACGGTAACTAAGAGGTGATACTATACTTTTATTAAGTAAGAAAAAAGAAGATTTTTTTTGATTATTTGGCGAAGCATAGAGGATTTTACGGGAATTCCGCAGGGCGGCCGCATTTGCCGCTACTATACAAAATAAAATTGAGCGAAGCGCAAAGGCCGCGGGTCCTGCACAATTTTGCGGAGCAAAATTGTGCAGCGCAAGGGATAGAAGCGGAAAGCCCGCAGAAAGCGCATTGGCGCTTTCGAGGACTTGGAGCGGATAGCCCGGTTTTTTGACGCGCAGCGTCAAAAAATGCGCCAAGAATCTTCAAAAAAAGTAAATGCAGGAACCCTGGAAGAACCTGTTGCGGAGAAGAGTTCCCACGATTCGTGTGATTTCGTGTTTCGCTGATTGAGCGGCTCCGCCACGAAATTTCGGGGGAAATTCCGGGTAGCCCTCCCGCCGCGCTCCGCGCAGCGGGAAAACTGCATTATTTTATACCCTGGGCAGCCATAAAATCTTTTTCAAATTTGGTCTCGTACGCCGTGGCTTCCTGCGAGGGCATAAAAGCGCCCACCAGCTTAAACTTGTCAAGGTAGCCCGTGCGCCAGGCATCGGTTTTGGACACTTTCTCCATAACAGTAGACCAATAGGCTTGAGCTTCACCACTCATGGCAGCCGGAGCGGCAACTCCGCGCCACGTGGGAAACTCCACATTTTTGTAGGGCTTAAACTCCCCCAAAAGCGGAGCCGCCGCAAGGTTCCCGGTATACCGCTCGTTTGACAGGGCAAGGATGGGTTTGAGCTGGCCCGCTTCCACATAGGGAGCGGAGGCGGCGGGTTTGGAAACTACTATATCAATGTGGTCGCCCAAAATAGCGGTGATGGCCTCATTGCTCGAATTGTGCGTGATGTAGGGCATCTGGGCCTCGGTCCAGCCGCATTCCTTTAACATAAGGTTAAAAGTGGCAACATCATCGCCTTTGGAGCCGCCTACCACAACGGTTTTTCCCGCCTTGATGGCATCAATGACCTGCTGAAAACTTTGATATTTCGATGTTTTTCCGACATACAAAAGCTGCTTGTCTAAAGCCATAACCGCTATAATTTTGAAATCTTTTACGCGGCGGCTGGTATTTTGCAGCATAGGCATAAGGTCGCCTGAGTTAAAAGTAATCAGGGTATGGTCGGCAAGAGGCCCTGCCGCCTGGGACACCTGGGCGCGGCCCACCTCCCCGCCTCCGTCGCTCTTGTTCACAACCAGAAAATTCGCGCGGGAAATTCCTTCCTTGCCGGCTATATCGGTAATCATCCGCGTAAAAATGTCGCTGCCCCCGCCGGGGCCGGACGTACATACCCATTCGATGTTCCGGGAAGGCTCATAGGGCTTGCCGGACGCGGCTCCCGAAGCTCCCTGCTGGCCGGACGCGAAAAGCGGCCCCGCCGCAATCACCGCCGCCGCAATGAAAACAAAAACTCTTTTTCTCATTACCTGTAATCCTCCGTTTGTATATATTCCCTCACTTCGGTGAGGTGTAAGCGCGAGCTTTGCGCAGCGCCGCCTTGAGAACCGGAAAAAGAATCAGAAGAAAGAAAATCACCATAAGGGTAAGACTGATTGGCCGCGTAAAAAAGATTGATACGCTGCCCTGCGAGGCGATAAAGGCTTTGCGCATATTGAATTCCAGAAGGGGCTCCAGTACAAAGGCGAGGAGCATGGGCGCGATGGGATATTTGTTTCTGTCAAGAATATACCCCAGTATGCCGGAGGCCAGCATAACCACAACCCCGTACATTGAATTACTCGATGTGTAGGAACCCACAAAGCATACTACCGTAATAAGCGGAACCATCAGTTTTATGGGAACAGAAAGAATTTTGATAAGAAACGGAATAATGGCGACAGCAATGGCCAGCGTGATAATGTTCGCCAAAAAAAGCGAAGAAATTAATCCCCACGCGAAGTCCGGTGATTTTGTAAAAAGAAGCGGCCCCGGACTTAGGCCCCACATCATAAGGCCGCCCAAAAGAACCGCGCCTGTTCCCGAGCCGGGAATACCCAATGCCAAAAGCGGAGCGAAGGCTCCCGCGGCCGCCGCGTTATTCGCCGATTCGCAGGCCGCGATACCCTCTACGGCGCCTGAGCCCAGGGGCTCTTTATTCTTGAAAGCCTTTTGGGCCGCGTATCCCAGGAAAGCTCCGGTAGTCGCTCCCGCGCCGGGCAGGACGCCGACAAAGCAGCCCAAAAAGCCCGACCGTATGGCCGGCGGCACGAGGCGCAGAATCTCCGCCTTTGTGAGTAAACTGCCGCGTATCGTGAGTTTTGTTTTAAAAGCCTGCCCCACGGCGGCTTCCTTCCGGGAAGCCATGATTTTTATCACCTGGGCGAAACCCACCGAACCGATAACAAAGGGAATAAAAGGAATGCCTCCCATGAGGTACAGGCTGCCGAAGTTAAAGCGGGGAGAACCTGTGAGCGTATCCATGCCTATACTCGCAATAAGAATGCCTATGAGGGTAACGATAATTCCCTTGGTTGGATTTTCGCCGACAAGCCAGCCCACGGAAGTCATGGCAACCAGGAGGAGAGCCGCCATCTCCGAAGGGCCAAAATGCAGGCCAACCCTCGCAAGGGCGGGTCCGGTAAAAGTGAGAATCAGCATACCGATAGTGCCGCCAATAAAGGAGGCAAGGTTGGCTGTAAAGAGCGCCTGCCCGGGGCGTCCTCTTCGCGTTGCCATGGGGTAGCCGTCAACCGCGGTCATAACCGCGGGGCTGTCGCCGGGAACATTCAGGAGAATAGCGCTAAAGGCCCCGCCGTACATATTGGAATAATACAGGGCTCCTAGCATGATAATTGCTGTATTTGGATTGAACTTATAGGTGAGGGGCAGAAGCAGGGCGCAGCCCGCGAGGGAGCCTATGCCCGGCATTGCTCCGACAATGAGCCCCAGAATTGCGCCCAAAAGACAGGCGGCGAGGTTTATGGGGTCGAAAACGGTTTGAAAACCGCTTATGAGCAGTACAAAATTTTCCATGCCCTTCTCCTACAGATACATGAGGGTGTCAACAAGAACACCGTTGGGAAACGGAACTCCCAGCCACACAACAAAAACGCCGAACGCTATGGCGAAGGAAATAACCAAAACGGTAATGGTGTCCTTCCAACTGGTTTTTTCATACAATTTGAGCCAGACAAATACAAATATGAGGAGGCTCGGAATCATTCCTACGAGAAAGACACACGTGAAAATGAGGGCGGCCGCGAGTACGATAGTCCAGCTTTCTTTTGTGTCAGGATTGTCTTTTTCCCTGAAAGACTGAATGAGCCCCAATACGCTTGCGAGCGTGAGAAGTGAGGCCATCAAAACGGGGACAAAACCCGGCTGGGGGCCTTTGAGTTCGTCCCAAAAGCCGTGGCGTATAAGGCCGTAGGAAACCCAGAAAATCCCTACGGCGGTTGATGCAAGGGGAATCAGCGTTTTTATTCTCATGTGTGAATGCCTCCCTCCTGAAATAAGCCTCTATTTACGAAGCAAATAATATGCCAAGCAAAATTTGGGGAAAAGAGAGGGGGTTTTACGCGGGTTTTTGCTGATTTTGAGCTTTTTCCGGCTGCGTTTGCCAGGGAGAGTGCAACGTATGCAACACAAAGCGCAACAT
>JAITGB010000222.1 GCA_031280945.1 Spirochaetales bacterium | reverse complement strand
TGCCCTGGCCGAACATGAGAAATGGGTAGAGTGAATAAAAGCACGCTATGCGGTCTACGAGCGTGAGGACGGTGATTCTCTTCATACGCGGATAAGAGTATACAGGGTTACGCGAATTTAGAAAAGCGCGGGGGAACCCACGGGGCTTTACTCACTGCCGCAGGGTTTTTCTGTGTTTTTGAAAGACGAGAATGTAATCCAGAAACGATACAAGGGAGAGGAGGGCCGCGAGCGCGAAGATGATTTTTCCGGTAAGACGAAGGGCGGCATGGAATTCGGGAACAAGGCCGAGGCCGCCGCAGGTGTGAATAATAAGGCCGAAGCCGCCTGCTATGGCGTAGAATATGGCTTTGAGTTTTCCTCCTCGGTTTGCGGCAAGGGCGAAGCCGTCTTTGTACATAATCATGCGCAGGTATGTTACGCCAAGCTCTCTGTACAGTATGGGGACAAAGGTCCAGGCGGGCATAACGCCCGATGCGACAAAACAGACGAAGTAGGTGAGGCGGGCGATAACGTCCGCAAAGGGGTCAAGAAGTTTTCCTGTGTCGGTAACCTGATTGAGGGCCCGCGCAACCGAGCCGTCCACCATGTCGGATATTTCTATGACCCAGTAGATAAACCACAGAATTACAATCGAGGGGAACACTCCGCTTCCTGTCCACACGGGGAAAAAAAACGCGAGAAAAAACAGGGGTGAGAGAATTATTCTAAACGATGTAACAATTGTGGGCAGGTTCATGTGTAATGATAGCCCCTGCGGGTCTATGTTGTCAACCGCAATGTGGATTATTTTCGGATTTTTTCGTGGTAAAAGTAGGAGCCGTATTTTATTTTGTTTTTTGCGCAGAAAACGTCTATGTCGTTTTCCATTTTTTTCCAGAAGCCGGTGTTTTTGGCTGTGTAGATTTCTTCGTACAGGGGCATGAGGTGGCTGTGTTTTTTCTGTATGTAGGCGAGTACGGGAGCGCGAAACGCGCCGCGCAGGTTGAGGTTTTCAAAGTAAAACATTCCTGTATACGTTTTACATTCGCTGAGGATTTCCCGAAAGTCTGTTATGCCGGGAAAAATGGGGGAGAGAAAGATGTATGTGTCTATCCCTTCGTTTGTGAGGGTTTTTATGGCGTTTAATCTTTTTTCTATGGGGGAGGCGCGGGGTTCGAGGTCTTTTCGTATGCCCTCGTCGAGGGTGTTCAGGGATATTCCTATGCGTATGCGGGGTATGCTCTTGAATATGTTTATGTCGCGGAGGATGAGGTCTGATTTGGTTAATACTTCAACTTCGATTCCGCTCCCGGCGAACTGCTTCAAGATGTTTTGGGTAACTTTGTACTTTCTTTCAAAGGGGTTGTAGGCGTCGGTTACGGAACTCAAGATGACTTTTTTTCCGAAGAGGGTTTTGAGGTTGATGTTTTTCGCGCAGTGTTTTACGCCGAGAAAGTCTCCCCATTTTTCGCTGCGGCCCGCGAAGCGTTTCATGTAATCGGCGTAACAGTAGAGGCATTTGTGGGGGCAGCCGGCGTACGGGTTTATAACGTAGTCTCCTGCGGGTACTCGTGTTTTTGTGAGGAGACTTTTTACTTCGTATTCGCTCACGGTAATCATGCGCGCGCCTCCTGGAGTAAATTTATTTTTTTCTGGGGGCAGGTGTCAAATTTTTGGGGGCCTGCGGGCCGCCGCGAGGAGCGCGGGAGGGGAGGCTGCAAAGGCTTGACATTTTGTAAAATCTCTGTTTAACTATGCTCATTATGAGCGGAAGAACTTTCGCGCGGTATACTGGGGCCTCAAGCCTCAAGCCTCTTATTATAATCTATTAAGAAGACGGCGTGTCAAGCCCTCTGTCAGGGGGTATGACCTACCTTCTCCAATCCTCAGGTTTTCGTATTTTCCTCACAGGCTAAATTGTCCGCACGGGCGGAAAAATCTTTCTTTTTCCCGCATTTCAAAATGTAGTTATCTCTTTTTTCTTATGGATAGAAGGCCGCACGAGCGGCTTTTCATCAATGCGGATATGTGTCCGCGATATATCTTTATTTACAGGAGACTACAATGAAAAAAATTGCAGCGTTTTTGTGCGTACTCGCGGCAGCGGGAACTTTTGCCTACGCGCAAAACAGCGCCATGAGCGCCGGGGGCGGCTCGCTTTTCAGCATGAGCTTTGCCAGTCCTGGCGGTTCCCAGGAAGTCACATTACAGGAGATTGATTCCGGCGTCTTTATCTTTTTTGACGCCGCATATATCGAGGCTTCCGTCAATATTTACAGGGGGACATATAAATATACTGATACCGGCGGCAGCGATACCTTGAGCCAGACAAATTTGGGCCTCGCCATTTTTGGAAAATATCCCATCGATTTGGGCGGCATAACGTTTTTTCCCCTCCTGGGCTTTGAGTCCCAAGTGTGCATCACCACCACGCAACCTTATAACTTTTCTGTTGCCGCGCCTAATTTTAACGCGCTGTGGTTCAAGGCGGGGCTTGGCTGCGATTATTCCCTGTGCGAGAAGCTGTATCTCAGGACGGAAATCCTTTTTGGCCGCAAGCTGAATAACAGTATAGAAAAAGAGATACTAAAAGATAATTCGCCAGGCGTAATTTCCTTTTTTATGCCTGGGAAAAAATCTTTTATGTCTGGGCCGACAGTAAAAATTGGTGTGGGCTGCAGGCTCTAAAAAGCTCCTGTAACTGGATGCCCTTGCCGGGCCTGGCCATCGCCCGCCGCGCGAAGCGCGGCGGGCGGGTTTTTGGCCTCCGCGCGAAGCGCGGGGGGTGGGGCCGCCGAAGGGGGGGTGTGGCTCGGCTGCGGGGCGGGCGGCCCGCCGGTGGCGGGCCGGGCCGTGGGGCGCAAGGGATAGAAGCGGAAATCCCGCAGAAATCGCCGCAGGCGATTTTGAGGAATTGGAGCGGATAGCCCGGTCTGGAATTTCCCGCCAAAGGCGGGAAATTCCAGAATGCGCCCAAATTCTGGATATGATGCGTTTTTACGGGCGGCGCAGTTCGGGGAGGAGGGGGCCGAGGTCAACGGGGAGGCCGGAGAGTTCGCGGCTCATTTCTCCGAGGTCGCGGGGGACGTCGTTGTAGAGGAGGAGTTCTGTGCCGGGAAGGGGGTGCAGGGCCCTGTGCATGTTGATGTAGGCGAAGTTGCGGGTCCTGCCGCGCTCGAGTGAGTCCCGGTCGCGGAAGTAGTTTTCCGCGAGTTCGGATGAGGCGGACCAGAGGGCCATGGCGCGGGAGGTTGAGCCTGCTCTGCCTGTGCGTTCTGCGAGTCTGTAGAGAATGACGCCGAGGTTGTTATACGCTTTTATGAGGCTGAGGAGAACGGAGCGGTCGCCTGCGTTTTGGTCGGGCAGGAGCGTTTGGATTTTGCGGCGGTCGGCTTCCAGGCATTCTGCGAGGAAGGTGTAATAGCCTTGCGCGATGGAGAAGTTACTACGCATATAGTTGGCGTTGCCGAGGGCAAAGAGGAGGTTGCGGTTTGAGGGGTAGGAGTCTTCGGTCCGCGTAAACTCGCCGAGGGCATGGGCATAGTCCTGTTTGACGTAGTGGACGACGCCTTTCTTGTAATACAGTCCGGGGTCGGCGACGAGGGAGTCTTCGGCTTTTTGAAACTGCTGGAGGGCGGCTTCGAGTTCGCTTGTTCCGTAATAGTAGAGGTCGCCGAGCCTGACGTAGAGTCTGCCCAGAGCGGGGTCTTTCTTGATGAGGGTTTTTTTGAGGCCGTCTTCGTAGCGTTCTATGCCGTTTTTGTAGGCGGCCATTGCCTGTACGGAGGATTTTTGCCGAGAGTAGAGCTCTCCGCTGCGGCCGTACGAGTCAACAAGCCGCCAGAGTCCTCTTCGGCTTATGGGCTGCATGGCGCTGTACAGGTAGATGGAGTTGTCCAGGGCGCGCCTTTCGTCGTTAAAGTCTTCGCGTTTGTTGTAGTAGCGCGCGAGGTGGTAATGAACGCCGGGGACGTTTTCATCTGCTTCCATGGCGCGGAAGAGTATGTCTCCGGCTTCGTCTGTACTTTGGGAGTTGTCAAGAATGTAGCCTCCCAGCTCTGCGTAGCGTACGGGGTCTACGTCGAGGTTGGGGTTCGCTTCAAAATAATCTTTTATTCTGATGACTTCTTTGTGTACGCCTGTTCGCATAAACAAATCCAGAAAGCGGAAGAGGATGTCGCTTGTGTCTCCGTACTGTTCCCTGTGTATTCCGTAGGCTTGTTTTGCGTCTTCGTATTTGCCGGAAAAGCGGGATTCGTCAAATTCGGCCCAGCGGATGTAATTGTCTCCTGATGCGAGAAGCCCTTCGTAGCTGTACATGTCGGCATTAAGGAGTTTTTTGAGAATTCTTTCGGCTTCTTCAAAGTTTTCAAGGAGTATGCTTTCAAAGTTGGCGTAATCGAGAATCGCTTTGAGAAAATATTTGTCCTTGCTGCGTTCGGTGCGTATTCCTGTTCTGGGGTGGGGGTAGTCGTCGTACTGCGATATGAGGTCCTGGTATTTTTCCCGCGCGAGCTGGTACTGTTTTCTTTCGATAAATTTTTCCGCGTAATCGAAGTACCAGTTTTTGAACTGCCATTCGCTGTAGCCTTCGCTAAAGAGGGCGTTGCCTTCCCTGTAGTGGCCGTCTTCCACGAGTTCGTAGCCGCGCTTTAAGAGTGTGTGGGCGTGTATGGGTTTGTACACGAACTTCCAGCCCAGAAAGATGAGGAGCCCTGCGGTGAGGACGGAGATTGTTGTCAATTTTATAATCGGGAAGACTGTTTCACGGAAGAAATACAGGAAGCTGCCTTTTTCGGCTTCGTAGGCAAAGCCGCTGCCCTTTTCGTAGCCCCGGGGAATGACGAGCGTTCTTCCTATGAGTTTTCCGGCTGTGGCGGCGATTTTTCTTGCGGAGGCGCCCTTGGTGAGCATACGAATCAGGTTGAGCTGGCCTGATTCTTCGGTTTTCTCGTCGCCTATTAATTCTTCGATAACAAGCCTGATGTTGAGGGGGAGCGCGGCGAAGGTTTCCTGGAGTTTGTTAAAGTCATCCATGGACAGGCTGAAGGCTCCGCTCATGGCTGCCGCGACAGCTCCAGAGGTGTTTTCGGGCATGTTGATTTGGGCTTCCGCGGCGGCGGGCGCGGGGGCGGCGCCTTCGCCGAAGCCAAAGTCTTTTCCGAAATCGCTTATGTCAAAGTCGCTTGAGGGGGCGAGGGCGTCTTCCGCCGCACTTTCACCGTCGGGGAGGGCTGCTTCGGCTCCGCCGGGGAGGTCCGCGTCCTCAAGGGTAAAGCCTTCGGGAAGGTCAATGCCTGCCTCTTCGCCGGAAGGTTCTGTAGGGGGAGTTTCACCGGAGGCTTCCCCGCCTTCCTGGGGCTGCTCAAAGTCGAAGTCTAAACCTTCGGCTGCGGCTCCGCCTGGGGGGGCTTCTTCGTCAAAGTTGAGACCCTCCATGAGGCTGCTCATGTCGCCCAACTCGTCCGGGGTTTCTTCTCCCGAGGTTTCGTCCGGGACGGCGGTTTCGCCGGGGATTTCCGCGTCTTCCTGGGGGAGGTCAAAGTTAAGGTCTAAATCATCGTTTGCGGCTCCGCCTGAGGGGGCCTCTTCGTCAAAGTTGAGACCCTCCATGAGGCTGCTCATGTCGCCCAGCTCGTCCGGGGCTTCTTCTCCTGCGGCTTCGTCCGGGGTTTCGGCTTCATGGGGGATGGGCGTACCCTCCGGGGGCTGGTCAAACTCGAAGTCAAAATCATCATCTGCGGCCCCGCCTGCGGGAGCCTCTTCGCCAAAGTTGAGGTCCTCCATGAGGTTATCTGTGCCGTCTGTACCGCCTGAGCCGTCTGAGGCTTCGTCTTCCGCTAGTCCGGTTTCAGCCCCGGTTTCCCCGGCAGCTTCCGGGCCGCCCTCTGTTTCGTCAAATATAATGCCCGAATCCTCGTCCGGCATTTCACTGTCTTCAGGAGAGTCGAAAAGAGAGTCAAAATCCAAAGGTGATGATTCGGAAGAATCTTCTTCGCCGGGAGTTTCCGGCTCGTCCGGGCCTTTGAGGCTGGCCGTTGAATTGTGTAAAAGCTCCTCCACCTCCGGCGGAAGGCCCTCTTTGGGAATAACTACAGGGTCAAGCCGTTCCCCGCTGCGGGAAAGAATTTCCGGCTCGTGCCCCAGAAAGTTAAGAGTCTCAATAAACTGCTGAATATCCTCAACCAACGGCATTGGAAAACTATTTTTACCCCTATAGAAATTGTCGGCCTATGACGAAATTTACTATATCAGGATTATAGCGTATTATGAAAAATCGCGCATTAGCCGGCTGCTTCTTCTTTTTCTTGGCCCTCACAGTCCTCCCCGCCATTGAGGGGACGCGGCAGCACATAAAAGTTATGGAAGCCGTCTCCGCCTCCGCCCCCGAACTTATCGAGGACATGGTATATTTCTCGTACAATCCCGCAGCCCCGGTACGGTATGTCGCAGTTGTTTTTGCCCATGAAAACTTTCAGCAGCCCCATGTTTTCAAGCGCAATGACCACGGCATCCTCTTTTTCTTTTACCCCGCCCCAACAGGGCTTCGCAGCCTCGATTACCGCTTTATCGTTGACGGCCTGTGGACAACAGACCCCGCAAATCCCCTCAAGGTACGGGATGATTCGGGCCTCTCCCTTTCGCGGTATGAACTTCCGCAAAAATTGGCGGAAACCCCGCTCCGAAGCCCCGCCCGCCGCACGGACGGCATGACGGAATTTAACGTAACAGCCCCCTCTGGAAAAATCATCTACCTGTCGGGAAGTTTCAACGGCTGGGACCCCTATATGTACCGCCTGGACGAAGTAAAGCCC
Organism: Spirochaetales bacterium; assembly: GCA_031280945.1. Lineage (GTDB taxonomy): Bacteria > Spirochaetota > Spirochaetia > DTKZ01 > DTKZ01 > JAISAF01. The sequence goes on along the minus strand of JAITGB010000222.1, from coordinate 2,140 downwards.
GGCCTCTACTCCTTTAGCCTGCGCCTCCTCCCCGGTACATATTATTACATCTTCCACACCGAAGGCAAGAAACGCACCGACCCCCTGAATCCCAATAAAGGTTACGACACAGAAGGATACGAGTTTTCCGTCGTAAACGTACCCCCGCGATGAAAAAAATCGCAAAAATCCTTTTACTTATCATACTCGCCTCCTGCTTCCCCAAAACAGGAGAAACTCCCCCCTCCCGCATAGGCGCGCGGGAAAAAGAGGAAAGGCTTTCCGAAGATTCCCGCGAACCCCTTATAGAAGAAAAAGAAGCCTCAGAGCTTGAGCCCCTCCTGAAAAAGTGGCTTACGTTTTACAGGCTGGACATAAAAACCTTCAAGCTCGCCGGAACCGAAGATTTTGCCAGGGAAGCGGAGTTGTACTCACGAGAATTTGATGCAGCCGTTCACGAAAAGTATTCGCCCAGGGCGCGGGAGTATTCCCCCGGCAAAAGACGGTACATCAACCTGCCCGAAGCAGCTTTTGGACGCTCAAGCGAAGGACAGGAAATCCGCCTCGTTGATTTGGACAAAAAAAAGGACATTATGATACTCTTTGCCGGAAGCGGCGCGCGCGTTGAAGCCGCCTTTTGGAAAAATAACGAATGCTTTGCCCTTGTGTATTACAACAGCTACAACGAAGAGTACGGAATTCTCGTGTACGACATTCTCCGGGGCGAAAGAAAAGACTACAGACAGGAAGCCGCCCACAGCACAGGAGGCTATCTGGAACGCGGCATGAGCGAGCGGGGATTCAGCGGGAAATAGGCTGAACAGAACGGACATTGCCCGCGCGTATGCCCACAGCGCGTTCAAGGTACGCGGAAAAAATACGCGCCGGACGGGTAAACATATCAGGCTCTGCGGCAAAAAGCCGCTCAAGCCACACTTTGCGTTCAGGGCGGCTTTCCGCAAGACGCGAAGCGATAACGCCCTTGTAATACGCATCCGCCTGGGAGACCCCCTGCTGTAAAAGGTAGGCCTGAAATTCATTGACAAGAAGATACAAGTCGGTAACATCATAGCCCATCCACGTAAAAAAGAAATTCCAAAAATCCCTCTGTTCGTCAGGAAGAGCAGCCCAGGTATCCTCGACAAGCCGCCTGTATTCGGGAAGTCCGTAGAACACACCATGAAAAGCCTCGTGGGTGAGAAGCATGGAACGCGAAGAAGGCGAAGACTCCCGCGAAATTCCCAGAACCCCCCCCCTTCCCGCGACAATAGCCCCCCCCTCCCTTCTAATAACCCCCTGAGCCAGAAGATACCCCTCAAGCCAGCGCTCCTCGCTGTTTAAGCTGAATGAAGTAGCCCGGGCAGTTTCAAAAAAATCAGCAAGCCCCCGGGCGCTGTAGTTATGCGCGTTCCAGCCGTGCCTGCCCGCTATATGGCTGTCAGCATACAGCCTCCCCCGAAACCCCCTTTTTTCCGCAAAAAAAGCAAGACGGTGGAAAAGCCTACTCTGCACAGCATAGGTGCGGCTGTCGAAAACCAGAATTTCGGGAAATAAAGACCAGCGGAAAACCTCAAAATCAGGATGCCGCCAGTAGGGCAAGGACTCAAGGAGAAGCCCCATATCTATAGGAATAGGCACAAAATCCGGGGAAGCATGAGCCCAGTCAGGCCGGCTTAAAACCTCCACCTCCCAGGAAGCCCCCCCCTCAAGACCCGAAATCTCGCAGCCCTCAGCCGAAAAACCCAAAAGCCGCGAATGAAAGAAAAACCTCTCTGGAACAGGCCGCGCGGAAAGCTCCACGCGGAAACTCTCAACCATGCGCGGCCCCCCCCCTGTTTCCTGCCTCCTGAAAAGACCAAGACGCGGACTTCTCCCCCCGTAGGGCCGCTCCCGAGTACCAAAAGAAAGAACAAAACTCACCTCCGTCCCAGCCCTGCTTGCCCCGTCCAGCCTTCCCGCCGCGTCCAGAGAACCAGCCCCGCCCGCAGTCCCCTCAACCGGAGCCGGACTTATAACAAGACGCCCGCCGCCCGGCGCAAGAGCAAGAGGCCAAATCTCCGAGGAAGCCTCAAACCCCCCCGGCGCAGCAGACGACCGCGCCCGCTGGCACGCCAGCTCCGCGCCCGCAACAGGACTCACCACCCCCGCCGCCCGGAGACCC
>JAITGB010000169.1 GCA_031280945.1 Spirochaetales bacterium | reverse complement strand
ACCCGCTTGTCGAGGTCAACCTGAGCCAGGGCCCCAATGCCGGCCAGATGGTAGATGTCAAGAAGATGCCCCAGTTCCACTCCGTAGCCCACGGAAAAAGGAATCCTCTCCAAAAGTTTTCTGCGGCCCGCGTACTCCCCGCTTAAGGGCTGAATGAGAAACGCAAGCTCAGGAAAAAAAAGCGAAAACAGGGGCCGCACAAGAATTTCCGTAACCCGCCCTCCGCCTGAGGGCATGAGGCCGTCCGTTGTACGCAGGGGTCTCTCGTAAAAAGCCTTCACGTACTGGAGTTCGCTGTTTTCAAGGAGAGGGCCCACAAGACCGTAGACAAACTTCGGAGCGATATTCTGAATATCCGCGTCTATCCATACGATGATGTCGCCGGAAAGAACGTAGAGACTCTTCCAGAGATTCTCGCCCTTGCCCCGAAAAGAACCTTGACTTTTGAGAACATCGCGGGACTGATACACCTTCGCCCCGTAGGCCTGGGCTATCTGGCAGGTCTTGTCCACTGAACCCGAATCGATGACCGCGATTTCATCAATCAGGGGAAGCCTGTCCATAAGCTCCGTCTTGATAACGAGAATTTCTTTGGCTATTGTCGCCTCTTCGTTTAAAGTAGGAAAAGCAAGGGAAATGGAAGTCCCCTGAGCCATTTTCAGGTCAACAAGCCTCTTTTTATCCACATAGCGGCTGTGGTGAAAAGTATTGTCAAGAAGAATAGAATGAGTCTCTGTCATGGTTCACGAAGCTCCCCGTGTACAATGCCTCTTTCAAGAAGCAGAATAAGCTGGCGGAATCCCGTCTCTACAGGAGCAAGCTCCACGTATTCCTCGCCCAAACTTTTTTTGCCCCGCGTTATCCCGATTGAAACAGCGGGGATTCCAAAGGAATTAAGTATAGCCGTCTTGTCGGGAACAGAAACAAAACTCGACTTTATTTTCAGCTCACCGTGGATTTTTTTGAGGGCGTCCGTGAGAAAAGCATTGATTTCCGCATCGCTCACGGGAATAAACGAATTAACGGTAAAATCCACGCTGGCCCCCGTCTCCGCCGCGATTTTCCGTATGGTAGCCTCAACAGCGTTTTTCGTCATCTCAAGGGCGCTGGAGGTTCCCGAATAAATCTCAAGTTCAAGAAAACCCTCGGAAGGAAAAAACCCGTACCCCACGCCCCCCACGATGCGCGCGATATTGAGAGTCGTCGAGTTTTCCGTGTCCCAGCGGATTGCCCCCAAACGAAAAGCTATGTTTGAAAGAACAGACACAGCCGAAGCCTGGGATGAGTTTTCCATAACCTCGTGTTCGCCCGTATGGGCCGTTACGGTGAGCTTGTAGTGCCCCTGGGAGTGGGCCTCAATGTTTCCCTGCTGTATACCCGTAACGTAGAACGCAAAAGAAATCTTCCCGTCCCACGACGAAAGAAACCTGCGCAAGCCCGCGAACTCTTCGTTCATATACGCAAGGCGCGTAAAGAGCATAACGATATTAATATCGTGCTGAATCCTGTTTTTCTGAAAATACTCCGCAAGCACAAGAAGCGCCGCAACCCCAATACTGTTGTCCGCAAGGCCATTCCCCGAAGCCACTCCTCCCGAAAGACGCGCCGAGCTGTCAAGCGGCGAGTAGGCGTCATTCTCAATATCCGCAAAAAGAAGCGCGCACTCGTCCGTGGGCTTCGTCCCCGGGAAAAGCACTGCCACGTTACCCTCCCCGTCCGGGCTTACAGAACCAACCCCAAATTCCCCCAGCCGCCGCACAATAAAAGCCGTCCTCTCCTCCTCCTTCTCCATAGGCGAAGGAATCTCGTTAAAAAGAACAGCATCGGAAATAATGCGCCGCACGTATGGACTCAGAGAGCTCGTGTCTTTCTGGAGAAACCCTGTAGAGGAATCGGGAACCTTCCGGGCGAAGGCGAAAAACTTGCTGAAAAAACCTGCCATCTTCATCCTGTCCTCCCCCACCTACATAATAATACCGGAGCCTCTCCTTGACAAGAAAAATTTCACACTCTGGAATTTCAGAATTGCGGCCCACGGCGGCGTTTGCCCCCGGGCGGCCGCATATACCGCCGCTACAAAAAATAAAATTGCGCGAAGCGCACAGAGACCGTGGGCCCTGCACAAGGGACTGGTCGCAATCCTTTACGGATTGCTGCTCGTCCATGCAGTCTGGATAGAAGCGGAAATCCCGCAGAAAAGCCGAAGGCTTTTTGAGGAATTGGAGCGGATAGCCCCCCTCAAAAACGCGATTAGGGCCACAGCCACATAGTGCTGTTATAACGCACTTAGCCTGATTTTGAGTATAGCTAAAATCCGCGTTTTAGAGGGTTTTTCGGGCTCTGCCCGAAAAAATGCGCCATGAATCTTCAAAAAAATAAATGCATAGACCCGTCCGCCCGTGATGTCTTTACCCAAACCCCCACCGTACAGGCTGCGGTTTGGAAACCCTCAACCTCAACTCTTAAACCCCTCTGCCAATCGCCTCATGAGCCGCCCGCGCATTTGGAGTCGCCACGCCCAGCTCCTCACCCATGCGAATAATCGTAGCCCCGAACAAATCCGCCTCGTTGGCC
>JAITGB010000096.1 GCA_031280945.1 Spirochaetales bacterium | reverse complement strand
TAGACTATTATTTCTACTTTATGTCAATATGTATATTGCCGAGTCAGTAAACTCATTTGGGCGAACAGCACACCGGGAAAAACCATAAAAAAAACAGCCGTTAGAGAAAAAAGAAAATTGACTTTCTTTCTTTTGTCCATAAATGATTTGCGCTTCATTTTATGCCTCTTTAATCTTCAAAATAATCATTTCTGTGCTCAAACCATCGTGTCTTGAGAAATTTTCTGTCTGCGGTTTTATATGCGTTTTCATAAAAATATGTTTTTATGAGTATTTTATTGTTTTTCATGTCTATGGTATACCTACTTATAAGAACATGGACAGTATCACCGTAAATAGCTTCTCCGGCTCCCACCAATACAGTATCGGTGAGCCAGTACACGGCATCCAGGGATTTATTCAGCCCAAAGGACTCACATAAAAACACCTTTTTATTTCTGTCCGCTATCATTAAATAACTCACGTCGTCGAAAGCGCCAATCCGGTATTTTCCTGACCTTGTCCTGGATATGTCTGCACGATGATAATCATTATACGCAAAATAATTTCCCGAATAATTCCACCGCATTAATACCGGGTATTTCAGGAGCATTTTTAAGGAATCGTAGTAAATTATATCTTCACGAGTTTCTCCGGCAAATTTAAAATCCTGTATTTCCACTGCGGCATTGACTTTTCGTATTTCGTAAATCCACCACATGAGTTCCGGGGGAAAAGCAATTTCCTCTGAAAACAGGCGGCTGTAGCTCAAGAGCCCAAAAATAAAAATGAGCGCTGGTTTTTTCATGTTTTTATAGTGGCATACTCTTCTTTCGGGGGTCAAGCGCATGGTTTTAAGGCAACGCTTGCGGGCCGTCCGCGCACTGCGGAGCAGTGCGCGGGGCCTTTTCTTTTTCCGCGATATGCTGTACTATGCCACCTTAATATACTTTTGAGCGGGGTGGGATATGTTTATAGTCATTATTCCTATTGTTATTCTGCTTGCGATTATTTTAATAAAAAAGCTGCCGGTTGTCGGGGGGAACATTCAGTTCGCCCTTGTGGTAACGGGGGTTGCGGCGCTCCTTCTGGGGGGCGTGTACAGTCCTGTGGAATGGCTCTTCGCGTGGGTGGACGGGCTTGACAGGCTTGCGTGGATTATCGCGCTCGCTGTGTTCGGGAGCATCTACGCGGAGACCCAGGTACGCATGGGAACCATGAACACGGTTATCAATGTGCTGCGCTCCGTTTTCGGCCATTCTCCTAAGGGCCTCATTGTCTGCGTTGTTCTTGCCCTGACGATTGCGGGTTCTCTTTTGGGGGACGCGATTGCGGCTTCGACTGTTATCGGGGTTCTTGTTATCAATTCGCTCCTTGAGATGAAGATGAAGCCCGAACAAATCGCCTGTACTATCGTTATGGGCGCGAGCCTGGGTTCCATTATGCCGCCCATTACCCAGTCAATCATGCTCTCGGCGAGCCTCGTGGGGCTTCCTTCGGCTGACCCCGTGATGAACATCAGCTACATCACCGTGGGCATTGGCGTTCTCATCTGCAGCCTCTACGTGGCTTTCAGTTTTATCAAAATCAAGGCCCTGCCCGACGACCTCATTCCCCAGGAAGGCGTGGGCGCGATTCTCGCCCGCGAATGGAAAAACCTCATTCCCCTGGCGGCGCTTTTTGTTCTCGTCATACTGAGGACGGGTTTCAAAATCGACATAGCGACCCTTCTTTTCGGCGGCGCGCTGAAAACCCTGGGGAGCATCAAAATCTTAAAAGGCGCGGCCAACCTCATCGTTGTCAACATCATCATGGCAACCCTCGTGGCCTTCCTCTTCGCCTCGGTGCGGCGGCAGGGCCTGGGCGTTTTCAAGACAGCGGTCAAAAACGTTATCCCCGGCTGCAGCGTTCAGCTCGCCGCTGCCCTCATGCTGGGCGCCTTCTACAAGGCAGGCCAGATTGAGGCCGTTAAAGAGTTCGCCTCGGCCCTGAACCCCGACATCTTCAAGTTCGGCGGAGCCTTTTCCATGCTCCTCATCGGAATGCTCACGGGCTCCCAGTCAACAGCCCAGAACACCATCTTCTCCTTCTTCGGCCCCGCGCTCACGAAAATCGGCGTGGACGGAACCAATGCGGCGGTCTCAGGAGCGCATCTTGCTATGGCGGGCCAGGGTATGCCTCCCGCGGACCTTACCACCTTTGTCGTGTGCAGTCTTGTCGGCGGTCTTCTCAACAAAAAAGTCGACCCCGTAAAAGCGATGCTCCTCAACCTGCCCATGTGCGTGTACTTTACGCTTGCCGGCTTTGTTTTTATGTATATATGAACGGGAAAGAAGAATTTGGGCGCATTTTTGCTGCGCAAAAACCGGGCTTTGCGGGGCTTCGGTCCTTCGGACACGCTTCGCGTCCCCTCCAATCCCTTGCGCGGCCAAAGGGCTGGACAGGAGCCTCAAACGCGGAAGACACAACCCCCGCCGCGCCTCCGGCGCGGCGGCCTGAAAACCCGCCCCTGGGCGGCCCGTTGGGCCGTGGTTTTAGCCCCGCCCTGCGGGCGGCCTATCACTGTTACCAGCCCAGGGAATTGCGTTTTCCGGCGGGGGCGTTGCGGGGGTTTAAGATTTTTTCTCGCGCAGCGTGGAAAAAATCTCCTGACCCCCGCAGGGGGGGTAGCCGGAGACCAATGGCTCCGGCTCAGGGGGGCTTGCCCCCCACCACCCTCACCACAAGGAGAAACCCATGAGGGTACCATTTCACCCCATACTGGACGATGACGAAGAGCCGGACTGCACAATCTACCACAACGGCGAAGCAATCCCCGCCAAAACAGGCGAACCCATAGCCGCCGCCCTCCTCGCCGCGGGAGTAAAAGTCTTCCGCGAAACCGCGAAACGCCGGCGACCGCGCGGCATCTACTGCGGCATAGGCCGCTGTACCGACTGCGTTATGGTTGTAGACGGAGAGCCCAACGTGCGCACCTGCGTAACCCCTGCGCGGGCGGGAATGAGAATCGAAACCCAAAAGGGCCTCGGCGAATGGAAGGCTCCATGAAACACGCGCAAATCGTTATCGTGGGAGCGGGGCCTGCGGGCCTCTCGGCTGGTATTGAAGCGGCAAAAGCCGGAGCCTCCTGCGTCATTCTGGACGAAAACGCTAAACCCGGCGGACAGCTCTTCAAACAGATTCACAAGTTTTTCGGTTCGTGGGAACACAAGGCAGGGGTACGCGGCTACACCATAGGAAGCCGCCTCCTCCGCGAAACCGAAGAACTCGGCGTTGAAACCCTTCTTGACGCTCCTGTGTACGGGCTTTTCCCCGATGAAAAGGGCATAATCGTGAGCTACATGAAAAACGGGCGCGAAGAAGCTGTTTTGGGCAAAAAACTTATCCTTGCAACAGGCTCAACGGAAAACGCTCTCGCCTTCCCCGGAGGAACCCTCCCCGGGGTCATGGGAGCGGGCTGCGCCCAGACAATGGTCAACGTTCACCGCGTCCTCCCCGGAAAAAGGGCCGTCATGGTCGGCTCCGGCAACGTGGGCCTCATTGTCGCCTACCAGCTCATGCAGGCCGGAACAGATGTGGCCGTCATTGTCGAAGCAGCCCCCTTGGTCGGAGGCTACGGCGTCCACGCAAGCAAAATACGCCGCGCAGGAACTCCCATACTCGTAGGCCACACCATTACAGCCGTACAGGGGAAAACTACAGTAGAAGCGGTCAGCATCGCGGAACTTGACGCGGACTTTCAGCCCAGGGCCGGCACGGAAAAAACCTTCGAAGCCGACACGGTCTGCGTTGCCGTGGGCCTCAGCCCCCTTACCGAACTTGCGTGGATGGCGGGCTGCGATTTTACCTACATCCCCTCCCTCGGAGGCCATGTCCCCATTCACAACGAAAACATGGAAACAACAGTGGCCGGACTGTACGCGGCGGGCGACATAACAGGCTCCGAAGAAGCCTCAACCGCCATGGAAGAAGGCCGCCTCGCCGGAATTGCCGCAGCCGAATCCCTCGGCCTTATAAATAAAGACGAAGCGAAAAAAATGAAAGTCGCGGTGTGGGCCAGCATGAACGCCCTGCGAACAGGCCCCTTTGGGCAGAAGCGCACGGAAGCCAAGGCCCAGCTCCTTGAGTCCGCGCGGAGGCCGCAATGATACGGGGCATACAATTTACCGGAATAGCATCGCAGGAGGAGCTCTCCGCCTCCCCCGGAGTTCCCACGGAAGAACGCTTTGAAAAAGGCCCCGTGGCCGTCATAGAATGTGTTCAGGAAATTCCCTGTAACCCCTGCGAACACTCCTGCTCATCGGGAGCAATCTTCGTGGGAGAACCCATTACGCGGCTTCCTGTTCTGGACGCGGCAAAATGTATAGGCTGCGGGGAGTGCCTCGCAAGCTGTCCGGGCCTTGCCATATTCTGGGTACACAAAAACTACACAGACTCAACCAGCCTCGTAGAGTTTCCCTACGAGTACCTCCCCCTCCCCAAAGAAGGCTCCATTGTCCCCTGCGGAGGCCGGGACGGAGCTTTTATTTCCGAAGGCAGGGTCGTCAAAATCAAGAAAACCCGTCAAAGCGACGGCACAACCCTCGTTCGGGTCGAAGTTCCCAAAGATTATTTCATGGACATACGCACTATTGTCAGAAAGGGGGCGCGGGATGTCTAATACCTCCGCCGAAAGCGAAATCATCATCTGCCGCTGCGAAGAAGTAACGCAAGGCGAAATCCTCGCCGCCATAGAGGACGGAGCCACAACCCTCAAGGGAGTAAAAATCCGCACCGAAGCGGGCATGGGTCTGTGCCAGGGCAGAACCTGCCGCCGCCTCATAAGCCAAATGCTTGCCAAAAACAGGCCCGCAGCCGGCATCTACCCCCCCACGCTGCGCCCTCCTGTCCGCGCCGCAAAGGTGAGCGAATACACAGGCGGGGAGGCAGGGGAGTGAGCATACACGCGGATGCCGCCATCATAGGCGGAGGAGTAAACGGAGCCTCCATAGCCTACCGCCTCGCGCGGGCAGGCTCAAAAGTCGTTCTCTGCGAGCGGTATGATTTCGCATCCGGCGCAACAGGCTCCTGCGACCAGGCGGTTTTCCTCCAGTCCAAGAACCCCGGCATACACTTAAAACTCGCCCTGGACAGCGCGGAACTCTTCCCGGACCTTCACCGCGAACTTGACTGCACAATCGATTACTTCAAAGACGGCGGAATGATTACCATAGAAAACGAAAACGAAATGAAGGTTATGACCGCCTTTGCCGAGGGCCAGAGAAAGCTGGGCCTTGACGTGGAAATTATCAGTAGGAGCGAAGCCGCAAAACGCCAAAGAGGGCTCTCCCCCCACCTTTTGGGTTGTACGTACAGTCCCCAGGACGGACACGTAAACCCCTTTAAACTCGCCCTCGGCTTTGCCCGGGCGGCCCGCAGGCACGGAGCGGAGCTTCTCATAGACGCGGAAGTTACGGGCTTCCGGCAGGAGGGAGGCCGCATCAGAGGCATCACAACCTCGCGGGGAGACATAGAGGCGGACATCACCGTCCTCGCCGCCGGAGCCTGGAGCCCCCTCCTCGCGGAAAAAATCGGCGTTTACCTTCCCATAAAACCCCGGAGAGGACAAATCATTATTACAGAACCCGTACCCCGCTACGTTACCGGGACCCTCCTCTCCGGCCAGTACATCGTAGCCAAGTACCACCCCGAAATTCTCAAAAACTCCGAAGACCTCGCAATCCGCCTCGGAGTAGGGCTTTCCCTCACCCAGACAGTCAAGGGCGACATTCTCATAGGAGCAAGCCGCGAATTTGCGGGCTATGACCTTCGCAACACCCGCGAAGGCATACGCGAAATTCTCAAAAACGCATCCCGCCTTATTCCCGGGCTTGCGGACATGAACATCATTCGCGTTATGGCGGGCCTGCGGCCCTACACCCCCGACAGCCTTCCGCTTGTCGGCTTTATAAAGGGCCGCGAAGGACTTTTTATCGCCGCGGGCCACGAAGGAGACGGCATAGCCCTGTCCGCCATAACCGGAATCATCGCCTGCGGCCTCATACGCGAAGGCAAAGCCTACACGGA
>JAITGB010000191.1 GCA_031280945.1 Spirochaetales bacterium | reverse complement strand
ATAGCTACCCGTATTCTCTCTTTGGCCTCCCGCACCGCAAGTCCGGGGAGCCCCACGATGTCCATGCCCGGAATTCCCCGCCTGATATCAACTTCAATTGTTACGAGCCGCCCCTCGTAGCCCACTGCGGCGAAACTGAACCACATAGCCTATTAATACGGCCTTTTTGTGCCTGACGCTTTCCATGAAGGGGAAAAAAGAATTTCAGAATTTGGGCGCATTTTTTGCCCCAATGGGGTAAAAAACCCTCAGCCCGATAAAACGCGGCTTGTAACTATCGCAAAACCAGCGGCCCAAATTTTCTCAGCCTGAAAAGTATCCGCAAAAACTCAAGGGTTAGAGTAAAAAGAGCGACGCCGCAAGGCCGCTTCCGAGGGGCAGGATAAGGTTATCGAGGTCTTTGACGGGGACGGCTTCGAGGGCTGCGGCCGTGAGAGCTACGAGGACGGCGGCATAGGCGGGCAAGCTCATGCGCAGGGTTATGAAAAAGACCGCGAAAAAACAGGCGAGGCTTCCTTCGAGGGTTTTGCGCGTCATGCCGGGGAGCCGGATTTTGCCTATGGATTTGCCGACTATGCTGGAGAGGCTGTCGCCAAAGGCGAGGGCGTAGATGGCTGCGGCGGCGGCTGTTTCGCTATAGATGAGGATGCAGGCCATGACTCCGGCGCAGAGGGTTATGGGGCCGAGTATTACGCGGTCCTGAAAATCCGCGGGGCGGGCGGCTGCGGCTGTGAGGCCGGTTATGAAGGGGATGCGGAGTCCCTGCGCGCGCCGTATTTCAGCGAAGCTGTAGGCAATCAGGCCGGCGGCGAGGAGAAAAAGCGTAGGGATTCTGCCTATGAAGGCGGCGCACGGGGGCACGAGAGCTACCGTCATGTGAATGGATTTGCGGATAAGTTCCGTACGGATTTCTTTTGCTATGCTTTTTTTATTCTGTCCAAGCACCGAAATGCCGGTTGCGGTAACCATGCCTTAATTTAAGCAAAAATCATGCCAAGTTTTTTAGAAGGGAAAATCGCTGTAAGTTGTTATGGGACAAGGAGTTATGGGGCGGACTTAGGCGGGTGCTTTTGGGCTGTTCGGGCCTGTATGGTTTTTGGTACAGATTTTTTCCGTTTTTGCTATTGAGTTTTGCCGGCGCGGCTAAAAACAGCGCTCCCCTTTCAGCATATTTCCCCCCGCCCCCGCAGAATATTCCCCGCCGCCGTGAGAACTCTCCCCTCCTCTCCCTCAGCGATAAAAACTTCAAGAGAAGCCTCTTCCGTGAAAACCTCGTTTTCAACACGGCACCCGGAGTCCTCAAAAACGCGCTTCAATGCCTCAAAACAGTCGTAGGGCGCCCTGACGCGGTATTTCTTCTCCTGCCGGAAAACTGCCCGCGGCGTTATCTCCAGGGCCTTCCTGCACGCTCCGGCGTAGGCTCGGGCAAGAGGGCCGGTTCCGAGCTTGGTTCCTCCAAAGTAGCGCGTTACCGTAACAAGAGCGTTCCTGAGGCCGCTTCCCCTCAAAACTTCAAGAACAGGCCGTCCGCCCGTGCCCCTGGGCTCCCCGTCATCGCTCTGGCCCGCTGTCTCTGAAGACTCAGGTCCCACGAGAAAAGCGAAAACAACGTGCCGCGCCCCCGGATGACGCTCCCTCTCCGCCCGGACACAGGCGCGGGCCTCATCGGGGGAAGAAACCTTCCGCACTCCCGCGATAAAACGGCTCCGCCTCACTTCAATTTCCGCCGAAGCCGGAGATGAGGGTTCGTAGAATACAGGGGGAGCCGCCCCGGAGGGAGGCTCCCGGAAGGCCGCACCTACAGGCTCCGCCGTCATGTAACCTGGGCCCGCTCACGAAAAGAAGCCTCGCTCACGTAGTTTCCGCAGCCGGTAAGTTTCCCCTCCGCGTAGTAGAGAACAAAAGGAATTTCCCCGTTCTTGAAAGTATTTTCCTTAAAAGCCATAAACTCCCCGCCACAGGGAAGAAGGTCGTAGACAAGGTAAAAAACCCTCAACGCGCGAAGCTCAGGGGCCTCCTCGCTCTCCATGCGGGCAAGATAAGCGTCCATAGCCTTCCATTGGGGACACCAGCTCTGCGTCAAAATAACAGCCACGCGGGAAGAAGCCTCCGTAAACTTCCCCGGAACGCCCCCTTCCTCCATGAACCGCCGGGCATCTTCCTCGTGTAACTCAACGCGCCTCATACAGCCTCCCGCAGGATTTTATCGCTCCAAATTAAATGTATGAAAAAATGCAGTCCCGCTGCATTTTTTCATACCCTGTTTTTACACCGGACAATCAGCACACAGAAACAGGATACGCCGAAAGAATCACGCCCCGCACCTTTTCCGCAAGCCCCGCCGTATCAGAGGCGGAAATCCCCGCCGTAGGAACAGGCGCGTGGATAACAAGCCTCACCGTCTGCGAGCGAAAACGGCCCGTCTTCTCAAAAACGCCTGCCGTATTTATCAAGGTTACAGGCAGAATAAGCGCCCCTGCACGCGATGCCAGATGGAAACTCCCCGGACGAAACTCTCCAATCCTGCCCGTCCTGCTCCGCGTTCCTTCAGGAAAAATCACCATAGGATTTCCCCGCGCAAGAGACTTCACTCCCCGTTCTAGAGAGCGAAAACTCCTCTTCACACTCCCCCTGTCGATAAAAACGCAGTGCAGCATAAACATCCAAAAGTTCAAAACAGGAATAAACGCAAGCTCCCTCTTTGCGACAAAACCCGGCGTCATACCCGAATAGGCAATCAGTACAAGAATATCGAGAATACTCTCGTGATTACTGATGATGCACACCCTCCCTCCATCAGGAACATTCCCCCTCCCCTCCACAATAACGCGCGTACCCACAAGAAAAAGAAAATGCCGCGCCCACATCCGCGCCGAAAGATTCAGAATTCCCCTGCCCGCTCCCCGCAGCCCCAGAATAAAAAGCGCGCACCAAAAAGGAAGAATCACGCTATTGAAAACCAGATACACACCCAGATACGAAAAAAGAAGAACCGTCTTAATCATGGCCGCGACCTGAAATTAAGTATAATAAAAAAAATCGCGGCGGAAAAGCAAAAGCTAAAAAAACACATCCCCTTGACCTTGAGCCGCGTTAAGAGCGCACCGCTTGCGCATCATTCTTCTTAATTATTCCAGAATCCAGTCAGCCTTTGACCCCAGCCCCTACCGCCGCCGCAAAACTTTTCCCGAAGATGTCTTCAAAAACCTGTCGTGGTCGTTTGCGATGACGCCGCCTACAAGAACGTAGCTGAAACCCTCCGCAAGTTCTTTCGGCTTCAGGTACGTTGCATTGTTTTTGATGCGCTCAAGATTAAAAACCGCAATGTCGGCGTCAAACCCCTCCTTAATGAGGCCCTTGTTTTCGATAGAAAGGATTTCCGCGGG
>JAITGB010000121.1 GCA_031280945.1 Spirochaetales bacterium | reverse complement strand
AGCCCGTATCGCTCACCTCAAGACCCCGCGACAGGCCCTCTGTGGCTTCCATTGCGACACAGCGCACCCTGTTGTCCCCAATGTGCTGGAGGACTTCAAGAACAACAGTCCTCTCCCCGCACTTTACCTCAAGGGCGTTCAAAATCGAAGGAATCTCGCCTTCCTGAAAACGAGCGTCCACAACCGGGCCGACAATCTGCGTAATAAAGCCTGTACTCGACATTCCCCACTCCTAATCCGACAGGGCCGCGGAGCCCGAAACTATTTCCGTTACTTCCTGCGTAATACCGGCCTGCCGTACTCTGTTATAAAATATCTGCAAGGACGAGAGCATCTTTTCCGCGCTTTTTGACGCTTCGTCCATGGCTGCCATTCTTGCGCTCTGCTCACTCACGTAGCCCTCCACGAGGGCGCCGTACACAATGCCTTTCATGTAAAAGGGCACAAGGGCATCGAAAACTTCCTCGACAGAAGGAACATAGTCAAACTGAATCCGGGAAGGCCGCTCCTCATAGTCCAGATGAGTGCCCCTCTCCTGCGCCTGCATCTTTTCCAGATTGAGGGGCAGAATCATCTGGGCTTCCGGCACGAGTTTTATCGTACTGTACATATAGGTATACACAATGTACACCTCGTCAAAAACACCCGAATCATACTGCGAAACAATGTAGTCCGCTATTTCCTTGGCGTCCACAACTTCAGGAAGCCGCGACTTAAACGAAAAGTTCTCCAGTATGACATGGGGCGAGTGCAGAAAATACCTGTAGCCCACAGCCCCTATGAGAATAAGCACGGGATTGACAAGAGCCTCGCAGAGCTTGTTGACGGTACGGAAAATGTTGGCGTTGTACCCCCCGGCAAGGCCCCTGTCGCTGCTCACAACGATAATCGCTGAACGGGGAGTCGCTGTTTTGAGGGCGCGGCCAAAGTAATCGCTTTTTACGTTTCCCGCGCCGCAGAGGATATCGTACATGGAGTTCTGAATACGGTTAAAAAAGGGTTCTGTATCCTCAAGAACGCGCCGGCCCTTCCTGAGTTTGGCCGTTGAAATGAGGTTCATGGCCTTTGTAACCTGCAGGGTCTGCCGTATGGCGCGCATTCTCAGCCGAACGTCCCGTAAATTCGCCATATACTCCCCTATGGCTTCCGCGAGGCTTTGTAGTTTTCCACAGCCTGGGTAAGCTCCTGCTCTATATCCACAGTTGCCGTTCCTGTTTCCGCCAGGGACGTAAGCGCCGCCGCATGGTGGATTTTGAGGTATTCTATATACCCTTCCACAAAGGAGAGAACCTTACCCGCCTCAATATCCATAAGAAAACTGTTTACCGCTATAAAAAGAACAGCTACCTGCTCGGCCATGGGCCGGGGGGAGAACTGAGGCTGCTTGAGTACCTCCATAAGCCTCTCGCCCTGCGCAAGTTTGTCCTGGGTTGATTTGTCAAGGTCGCTCCCGAACTGGGCAAAGGCCGCCATTTCCCTGTACTGGGCAAGGTCGAGGCGCAGGCGGCCTGAAACCTTGCGAATCGCCTTGGACTGTGCAGCTCCCCCTACCCTGCTCACGGACAGGCCCACGTCAACCGCCGGCCTGAAACCGGAATTAAAAAGCTCCGAATCAAGAAAAATCTGTCCGTCTGTTATGGAAATAACGTTTGTCGGAATGTAGGAGGAAATATCTCCCGCCTGGGTCTCCACTATGGGCAGGGCCGTAATGGAACCTCCGCCTTTTTCCGGTGAGAGCTTCGCGGCCCGCTCCAGAAGCCGCGAATGGAGGTAAAAAACATCTCCCGGAAAAGCCTCTCTCCCCGGAGGCCGCCGTAAAAGGAGGGAAATCGTCCTGTACGCCACAGCGTGTTTGGAAAGGTCATCGTACACGATGAGAACGTCCTTTCCCGCGTGCATAAAGTATTCCGCCATGGCGCAGGCCGAATACGGAGCAAGGTACTGCAGGGCCGCCGAATCCGAAGCCGAAGCAAGCACCACAAAGGTATAGTCCATGGCCCCCATGCGTTCAAGGTTTTTGATGATGGCCGCGACAGAGGACGACTTCTGTCCAATGCCGCAGTAGATGCAGTACACGTCCTTGCCCCTCTGGTTAATAATCGCGTCCAGGGCGAGGGCGGTTTTTCCTGTTTGCCTGTCGCCTATAATAAGCTCCCTCTGGCCCCGGCCAATGGGAATCATCGCGTCCACGGACAGGGTGCCTGTTTGGAGAGGCACGTTGACGCTGCCCCTGTCTATGACAGGAGGAGCCGGGGACTCAATGGGCCTGTACTCCGTGATATTGAGGGGGCCTCTGCCGTCAATAACAGCTCCCAGGGGATTAACAACCCTTCCCAAAAGGGCAAGCCCTGCGGGAACCGAAACAACCTTGCCCGTTCCCCGCACCTCTTCCCCGTCCTTGACAAGGGACTCCCCGCTTAAAAGCACACAGCCGACCCCGTCCTCCTCCAGATTAAGAACAACGCCTGTCGCGCCCGAGGCGAACTCCACAAGCTCGCCGTAAATAGCCTTGTCAAGGCCGTACACTGTGGCAACCGAATCGCCTACCTGGGCCACAAAACCCACGGTGTCGGAGGAAGGCTTAACTTCCCAGTGTTCGATTTGCTGCTGCAAAACTTTCGTAAGGTCGGCAAAATTTACCATGCAAAGCCTCCGGCGGCCTGTAAGTCCACCGCCATTTTTTGTAATTGTCCGCGCAGGCTCGCGTCAAGACACTGGCTTCCCAGCCGCAGCCTGCACCCGCCCAGAAGGGACGCAATTATGCGTACGCTCATCCGTACTTCCCGCGCGCACGTGTAGCGCATAACGCTTTCCTGCAGCGTATCGAGGTACTTATCCTCCAAAGGAAAGGCGGATTCCACAAGAACCCTCTGGATTCTGTTCTCCGCTTCGTAAATGTTTTCAATCTCGCGTATGAGGCGCGGAAGATGCCGCAAAAACCCTTTTTTTACGAGGAGGACAAGAAGCCGCACGGCCGCGCAGCCTGATTCAAGCCCTCCTGCTTTTACGGCGGCGTTTAACATCGCTTCAAGCCGGAAAGCCGCGGAAGACCCCGAAACAACGCCCCTCAGGGAAAGAACAGGGCCGGAAAGCGCCTTGAGCGCGGCAAGAGCTTCTTCCTGATTGCTGGATGCCGCAAGAAAAACCCGCGCCCATCTCTCCGCCGCAAACATCAGCTCTTCTTCCCAAGTTCCTGGAGGAGGAGGGCCGCTGTGCGCGCGCTGTCCGGCCCCGTGATTTCCCTCTCCAGGAGCTTCGCCGCCGCCGCAATCACAAGGCCCGCCGCCTCAGCCTGAAAAGCCGTCATTGCCGCCCGCTTCTCCGCCTCAAGCTGTTTGCGCGTGGTGGCAAGAAGATTCTGGGCCTCTGTTCTGCCCCCCTCAATGATACGGTCGGCCTGCTTCTGGGCATCTTCGCGCGCTTCGCGTATAATTCCTTCGGCTTCCGCAGCCGCTTGTGCGAGCTTGTTTTCGTAGCTGTCTTTCAGGCGGGCCGCTTTTTCCTTGTCCCTCTGCGCGTGGTCTATGTCTTCCTGAATTGCCCGCGCCCGCTTTTCCATAAACTTCGTTACAGGCTTGAAAAGCGCAAAGCGCAGAATAATAAAGAGAAGCCCTATATTGAGCAGGGTAAAAATTGAGGTTACGGAAAAATCCAGCATAACCTAAGCGCGCCTATCCCAAACGGGTTATGAGGAGAATGGAAACGACAAGACCGTAAATGGCCGTTGATTCCGCAAGAGCGACGCCGAGAAAAAACATCGGCAGGATTTTCCCCGAAGCCTCAGGCTGACGGGCAAGGGCCTGAACAAGCCCTGAGGTGGCGATGCCTATGCCCACACCCGCGCCTATACCCGCAATGACCGCGATGCCCGCGCCCAGGGCGATAACGTACTGTAACTCCATACAAACTTCCTCCTGTAAAGTACACGCATATTTGCGCGGCCCCCCTCTTGCGCCGAAGCCAAGTAGAACAAAGCCGCGCAGCCGCAAACACATTCCAAAAACCGCTCATCCCGGGATGCCAAAAAAACACCCCTACTCCGCCGCCTCTTCGGAAGAGGGAGCTTCCATTGCCTCCGCGATGTAGAGGCTCGTGAGAAAAACAAAAACAGCGGCCTGAATAAGCCCGTCGAGAAAATCAAAATACAGGGAAAAAATCACGGGCAGGCCAATGGGCAGGAGTTTTTCTATCATCTGCATAAGGACAAAAGCTCCCAGAATGTTGCCGAAAAGCCGCAGGCATAAAGAGAGGGGGCGAATCCCGTACTCCATAATGTTAAAGGGGAGCATAAGGGGCATGGGGTACACAAGACGCCGGAACCAGGCCCCTACGCCTTTGGCCCTGAAACCGCAGACAAGAACAAGCGCGATGGAAACAAGGGCAAGGGGCGCGCTCACATTGATGTCCCGCGTAGGGGGCTTTATGGTAAAAAGCGGCTCAAAGCCGAAAAAAGACAGGGGGGAAATCACGGCTATAATGTTTGACACGAGAAGAAACAAAAAAAGAGAGCCTATATAGTGGCCCAGGTATTTTGATTTCGCGCCGAATTTTTCACGCGAGAATGTGTTCAGAAAACCAATGGCGGTTTCAAGAAGAGCCTGGGGCCCCGAAGGACGGCGCCTGAGATGACGCGCCGCGAAAAAGGAAAACACGATGAGAATGGCCATGACAAGCCAGGAGACAACAACTGTCTCGGTAACTGGAATCGTATGCCCGAAAAGCGAAAAAGAAAAAACAACTTTTATTTCAAGGGCTTCCATAGCGCCAGCCAGCCTTCCTTATATCCGGTTCATGCGGCTTACCCGCTCCTTAAGTCCGGTCAATCAAAAATTCAGTCGCTCTTCTTAAAGAAAAAATCGTCCCGGAAATACTTCTTGAGGATTTCCTCCGAGATTTCGTGATGCTTACTCATGTGCGTATAGGTTTCTTCAAGAAAACCCTTTGTAACATAAAAAGCCGAAAGATGAAAAAACTCCGCCACTTTTGTCATCACGCCCATGGCCTGATACATTCTCACTGTGCTGTCCAGCACAAAGTCGCTCATAAGATACTCGATAACTGTCTGGTGGCTCAGGCTGAGGGCAAAGACAAGCTCTGAAACCGGAAAGCCTTTTTCCATGCGCGTCTTGCCCAGCTTGACAAAAAAATCCCCGACGTGGCTCCTGTCTATGCCCCGTTCAAGGCTCCGCGCCAAAACCGGATAGAGCCGCTCGTTGTCCGCGACAAGCTCTTCATCGCTCATGGTTTGGTAATGCTTCAGGTGGGGGCTCCTGCGTATCATGGCTTTCCAGCGCGCGCCGAAATCCTTTGCCTTGAAGTTGAGCGTATCGATGAGCATTCTATCGACCATAAACTAACTATAGCATATTTGAGGTTTTTATCAAGCGATAA
>JAITGB010000194.1 GCA_031280945.1 Spirochaetales bacterium | reverse complement strand
TCCCGCGCCTCGATGTAGGAAATAACCCCGCGTTCTATGGGGAGGTTTTCGCACACGAGTTTTCTCATGCGTTCATCGAGAAGTTTAATTTCTTCCGCGTCCGTCTCGTCCCTGTCGGTAAAAGTATAAAAGTACCCGTCTCCCAGAGCGTGTCCCACAACAAGGGTGCGTTCGGGGAAGACCTGCCGGCCCGCGATAGTAAGGAGAAAGCATAAAGACCTTTTGTAGGTTGCGATTCCCGGAGCGCTGCCGGCGGGCACAGGGCTAAAGGCCGCGTTAAATTTGAGTTTGTAGGACAGGCTGACAAGCTCGTTGTCTATAAGGGCGGCGATTATGGCGCTTCCCGCGTCCTGGGGCCGGGGTAGTTCATTGACAAGCACCGACACCGGAGTTCCGTAGGGGATACTCCGGCTTTCGCCTGAGGGCATACGAATGGCAACGTGAGTCATGGAATCTTCCTTTTCTTTTCAGTTTACGCTTCCAGTTCCGCCGCAGCAGCAGCCTCGGGGTCAATCTGGAGAATTTCTTCCCGCGTGAGGGGTCTATCAATCTGCTTTTCGGCGTCTTCGCTCTTTATGAGGTAAGGGTCCTTGTGCCGCGTTCCCGACGCGGACACGAGAACCTTTACCATAGGAGCTTTGGGGTTTTCAATGTTCGGTTCGGCTACGATTCCCTTTGCCCCGCTCTGGAGCGCCACGTAACTGCCCACGGGGTACAGGGAGAGGCAGTACACGAGGGCTTTGAGTACGGCGTCGTCGTACATCTTTCCCCTGTCCTGCAAAAGTTCCATTAAAACCGAATGTCCTTCCCTGCCCCCCCTGTAGGGCCTTCGGGAAACAAGCGCCGTGTATGAACTGCAGGCGCCTATGATTTTCGCGGGAAGGGAAATCTGCTCGTCCTTGATGCCGCGCGGATAGCCCGTGCCGTCAGGATGTTCGTGATGTTCGAGTACCGCAAGGCATACGGGCATGGGGAAGTCATACTGCTTCAGGATTTTGAAACCCAAAACCGTGTGGGCTGTAATCGCGCGTTTTTCTTCGTGGGAGAGAACCTTGTCCGACAGATACAGGTGGGGAGGCAGGCGCACCATCCCTATTTCATGCAAAAGAGCCGATATTCCCAGCTCTATGAGTTTGTGCGGGGGCAGCCTCATATGCATACCAACAGCGATGCACAAGAAAGTAACTTTTACAGAATGGGCTACGATGTAGCTTTTTCCCCCGGCCTGCATATCCGCCATACGCAGGATATAGTTTCTCCTGTTTTTTACCTTTTCGATAACGTTTTTGATTGTCTCCGTTATAAGTTGTATGGGAAGCTTATTGTTTGTTACAAAGTCGGTAAAACGTTTTTCGGTAAAGTCCAGCATTTCGTTGTAGAATTGGGCCACATCTTTGATGCCTTCCTGCTCCTTGAGGTTCTGGTTGAGAGTAAAGGCGATAACCCCTCCCCCCCCCAGGCCGGGAAAGGGCTGCTCCGAGGACTGTCCGGCCGTATAGAGGTTTGTGAAACGCCACTTGTGCAGCCTCTTTATAAGGTTTTCCGTTACCGGAATGTTTTCTGTAAGGAGAAGATATTTGTCATCCAGCAAGACAGGCGCGTTAAAGTAGGTGTATGGCGCGAGTGTCTTTATGGCGATTTCATTCGTTTTTTGCAAGCCCGTTGACCCCTGTTTTCGTTTTCGCTACACTTCCCCCAATAATTATAGGAGAAATTCTTGAAATTTAAAACTATTTTTCTTGCCTTTAATATACTGCTTATTGTATCTTTTGTCTTTATCTTTTTCATGCCTTTTTTTCTGTTCGGGTGGGATTATCTGGGGATTTTCTGGAGGGACAGTTGGTATCTGCCTCTGGGTTTTGCCCTTGTTTTGTGCGTTGCCGACACCTGGTTCGCTAAAAACTGGAAGCTGTTTCTCCTCATTGAAAAAGAAGACTGGGCAGGACTGCGTGATTACCTGGAGAACCGTATCTACGTGCAGGGGAAAGCGTCTTCCCGCTCCGTGCGCTTCCTCATCAACGCCTGCGTTGTTTTGCCGGACATTGCCGCCCTGCGCAGGCTTGCCCTCCACCTCAAAGAGAAAAGCCCGCTTGAGTTTGTCCGTTTTGGCCTTGAACTGGGACTCCCGTTTTTTCAGGAAAACAATGCGGAGGGCATGAAGGCCCATTTTGGCGCTCTTGCGGAAAACCCCCGCTCTCCAAAACGGGATTGGGCCCTGTGGATTCTCTCCTTTGCCCGCCTTGCTTCGGGGGAGGCAGACCTCGCGCGGGAGGAGCTTGTCCGCCTTTCCCGGAAGGAGGAGGACCCGCTCCTGGGGCTCCTTGCGGCGTATCTCTTACTCAGCTATTCGGGTGAAGAGGCTTCCCGTGCCGCACAGGCGGGGCAGGCTCTCAAGGAAAAATATCCCTCGCGCTCCCTCTGGACGCCTGTTATTGAGGAAGCCCGGAAAAATCTCGTTGTTCTTGTTCTTGGGAAGCTGGTGGAAGATGCTCTGTCCTGGCTGTATGCTGATGAGACCGCGTAGAGAAAAAAGGTATATATTTTATGGAAAAACTGTTTACAAAATCGCACAAGCTGGACAACGTATGCTACGACATCAGGGGCCCTGTTCTTGAAAAAGCGAAACTCATGGAGGAAGAGGGCTACCGTATTCTCAAACTCAATATAGGAAACCCCGCTCCTTTTGGTTTTACAGCGCCGGATGAAATTCTGCACGATATTATTGTGAATCTGCCCAACGCGCAAGGCTACAGCGACAGTAAGGGGCTTTTTTCCGCGAGAAAGGCAGTCATGCAATACTGCCAGCAGAAAAAAATTTCAGGTGTTGATACCGAGGACATCTACATTGGAAACGGCGTGAGCGAACTCATTATGATTTCCATGCAGGGCCTTCTGGATACAGGGGACGAGATTCTTGTACCCGCTCCTGACTATCCTTTGTGGACAGCGGCAATAAACCTTTCCGGCGGGAAGGCCGTTCATTACCTCTGCGATGAGGAAGAGGACTGGATTCCCGACATTGCGGACATGGAGGCGAAGATTTCTCCGCGCACAAAAGGCGTTGTTGTAATTAATCCGAACAATCCAACCGGCAGCGTGTACCCGCGCGAAATTCTTGAAAAGATTTACAAACTTGCCGCCTCTCACGGGCTTATTATTTTTGCCGATGAGATTTACGACAAGATTCTCTACGACGGAGAAGAGCATACTTCAATCGCGGCCCTGTCGGACGAAGTTTTCTGCGTTACGATGAACGGGCTTTCAAAAGCCTACAGAGCCGCGGGTTTTCGCGGGGGCTGGATGATTTTAAGCGGCAAAAAGAATCTCGCAAAAGACTACCGCGAAGGCATCGATATGCTTTCCAATATGCGCCTGTGCGCGAATGTGCCGACCCAGTTTGCGATTCAGACAGCCCTGGGCGGCCACCAGAGCATCAACGATTATATTCTGCCCGGCGGCAGGCTCCGCGAGCAGAGGGACGCGTGCGTGGAGCTTATAGGGGAGATTCCGGGCTTGAGCGTCGTCAAGCCCAAGGGCGCCCTGTACTGTTTTCCCAAGATGGATATAGAGAAGTTCGGCATACAGGATGACCAGAAATTTGTGTACGACCTTCTTCTTGAAAAAAAAAT
>JAITGB010000252.1 GCA_031280945.1 Spirochaetales bacterium | reverse complement strand
ACCGGATAGACTGTCTTACGCGAACATCCGGTTGCGCTGACTATTGCGCTTACACTAAACCCATGCTCTTTCATGCGGATTATCGTCCGCCGCCGCTCTTCAAGGGCCGTTATGCTTAATGCTCTTCCGTCTATCTGTTTCATGCTCCCATTTTATCATTCTTTTTTCCTTATGTCTACTCTATTATTGCCTGGTCAGTAAAAGAGAATTGATTGCGATAAAATATGTGCCAGCCTATACAGAACCAATTCCCGATCTAAAGACTATGAAAAGGATATTGCCTCCGGTAGCCGCCAGGGCGGCAGCTCGCGCTAAATCTGATTTCCTTTATGCTATTGACAATATGCGATTATCTAGAGATATGGATTTCATGTATTTCCTTGCGATGATATCGACTGGTTCTTTTCAAAATGTTTTTCTTTCAAATTTACGGTCGTCACCTAAAAATCTCAGCTATGAGTATACTATGATTATTCTGGGAGGTTGGAAGAGTATTTCAAGAGCTAAATTTGAAAACGCTGTTGCTATACAGATGTATATGGAAACCGTGCAAGAGATGCTGGAAGATTCTAATTATAGGATGAGACGCCTAGACAAAATTGAGCCGATAATAAAATCCCTTCTTCAAAAATAGTCAAACACGGATATTGCTGATTTTGGTACAGTTTTAGTGGTTTACTGAAAGCAAATTGTAATTGCCTGGGTCTTCCGCGCAAGGGATTGGAGGGGTTTAGTTTTTTTGAGGGCTGCCCACAAAAAAACCGGAGCGAAGCGCAGCCCCGCAAAGCCCCCCTCAAAAACGCGATTAGGACCACAGCCACGTAGTGCTGCAATAACACACTTAACCTAATTTTGCGGGAAGCTATAATCCGCGTTTTATCGGGCTACGGGTTTTTTCGGGCTCCGCCCGAAAAAATGAGCCCGGACTTCCTTCCTAAAACCTCCGCCTCTGGGCGCTGATGTCCGCTTTACGCAGGCGCACGGACTTGGGGGTAATTTCAACGAGTTCATCTTCGCGGATAAACTGAACGGCCCGCTCCAGGGTCATGGGCAGAACGGGGGTGAGCACAACGTTTTCGTCCTTGCCCACGGCGCGCATATTGGAAAGTTTTTTTGTCTTCGTGGGGTTAACGTTGAGGTCATTCTCGCGGTTGTGTTCGCCCACTATCATGCCCTCGTACACGGGGTCGCCGGGATTCACAAAGAGGGAGCCACGCGGCTCAAGATTAAAGAGCGCGTAGGGAACAGCGGTCCCGGCCCTGTCCGAAACAAGGGAGCCGGTAAAGCGCCCCGAAAAATCGCCCCTGTACTCTTCGTAGCCGGAGAAGTAGGAGTTGAGAATTCCCGTTCCCTTTGTGTCGGTCATAAACTCGTCCCTGTATCCGATAAGGGCCCGCGAGGGAACCGAGAACTCAAGGCGCACGCGGCCTGACTCGTGGTTTACCATGTTGACGAGCCTGCCCTTGCGCCGCGAGAGTTTCTCGGTTACGACTCCTGTGTAGAGCGCAAGGCAATCCACAAAAAGATGTTCGACGGGTTCGAGTTTTTTTCCGTTCTCGTTTTTGAAAATAACGGCGGGCCTGCCAACGCACATTTCAAAGCCTTCGCGCCGCATGGTCTCAATGAGAATCACCATCTGAAACTCACCCCTGCCCTGCACGATAAAGCCGTCCTTGTCCTCGGATTCAAAAACGCGCATCGAAACATTTTGCAGGGTTTCTTTTTTGAGCCTCTCCAAAATCTTCGAAGCCTGCACAATATCCCCTTCGGTTCCCGCGAGGGGCGAGGTATTGTTCTTAAACTTCATGGACACGGTGGGCTCGTCCACGGTGATGCGCTTTAAGGCAGCAGGAGCCTCGCGGGTACAAATCGTGTCGCCGATATGCACATTGTCGATTCCCGCGAGAATGAGAATATCCCCGGCTGAGGTCTCATCCGCGTCCCGCACCCAGGGCCCGCTGTAGGTCTGAATCCGCGTAACCCGTAGGGGGAGGGGCTCCCCGCTCTGGCCAATACACAGAAGACTGTCGTTCGCCCGCGCCTTCCCCGAATAAATCTTTCCAATCGCAAGACGCCCCAAATAGTCCGAGTAGCCCAAGTCCGAAATGAGCATACGAAAAGGCGCCCCCGCGTCCCCCCGCGGGGCCGGAATCTCCTCCAGTATCATGTCAAGGAGAAGGTCAACAGGCCCGTCCGCGTCTTCAAGAGACCGCTTCACAATCCCCTCGCGGCCCACAGCGTACACAAGAGGAAACTCAAGCTGCTCCTCCGAAGCGTCAAGGTCAATCAAAAGGTCGTAGACCTCGTTCAAAACCTCCGCAGGCCGCGCGTCCTGCCTGTCAATCTTGTTGACAACCACAATCAAGCTCAGGCCCGCCGCAAGAGCCTTGGAAAGCACAAACCGCGTCTGCGGCAGAGGCCCCTCCGCGGCGTCCACAAGAAGAACAGCCCCGTCCGCCATGGAAATCGCCCGCTCAACCTCGCCCCCAAAATCCGCATGGCCCGGAGTATCGATAATATTAATCTTCACCCCCTGCCACTGGACAGCGCAGTTCTTCGCCGCAATCGTAATGCCCCTCTCCCGCTCAAGGTCAAGCCTGTCCATAACCCTGTCGCTCACGTCCTGCCCGGAACGGAAAACCCCGCTCCTCCTGAAAAGCGCGTCCACCAAAGTCGTCTTCCCGTGGTCAACGTGCGCAATAATAGCGATATTGCGAATACCCTCGTTTTTTTCTTTTGAATGCATGGCAGGAACCCTACACCGGAGAAACGGAAAAAGCAAGGCGGGAAGAGGCAGAAGAATTTGGGCGCATCCCGAGCAAATTTCCCGAAGGGAAATTTGCGAGCCCGATAAAACGCGGATTTTAGCTATCACGCAAAATGAGGCTAAGTGCGTCACCCCAGCATTACGTGGCTGTGGCCCTAATCGCGTTTTTGAGGGGGGCTTTGCGGGGCTTCGCTTCGCTCCGGCCCCGCCTGCGGCGGGTCGCCTTCGGCCCCCTCCAATCCCTTGCGCGGTCCGCGCGGCGGGCTTTTCCCAAACGCCGGTTCTATGCTATATTTAGTGAACAGGAGAAACACTATGGAAGCAGTACAAACTTACACCGAAG
>JAITGB010000230.1 GCA_031280945.1 Spirochaetales bacterium | reverse complement strand
TAAAATCCGCGTTTTATCGGGCTACGGGTTTTTTGCCTTGCGGATTTTGCGGAGCAAAATCAAGCAGCGCAAAAAATGCGCCCGAGTACGGTCGCGTTCCTATAGGAATTGATTATCGTAGCCGCTAAAGCGGCCTGCGGAATGTGCCATGAATCTTCAAAAAAATAAATGTACAGACCCTCCTAAGTCATAGCGCACTGGCCCGCTCTTTCCCCCTGGAATTGCTGACAGCCATCCCCCTTCCCGCTATACTAAAAAACCATGCGAAAAAAGAAACCCCTCCTCGTGTGCATAGCCCTCCTGTGCATCACAGCCCAGCCCCCCGAACTCAAGGGCCAGGAAGAGCCCCGCGCCTCCGCCGCGCCGGAAACTCAAACACCCGCGCCGAAAGACAAAAAAGACCCGGCAGGCTGGAGACTCTCCGCCGGCATAGGAGCCTCCGTCAACCCCCTGGGCCTCACGCAGGACACCCGCATATACTACAGCCAGCCCCTCTTCCCCAACCTCCAGGGCCTCCTCTGGGATTCAAGCCGCATCGAAGCCGGCCTGCACAATGCGCTCACCCCCGCCTTTGACACGCTCTCCGCCTATGTGCGCATAGTCCCCGTCGCCATTCTCGACATCTGCGCATCCGCAGGGCTCAGTACCTACTACAATACTTTCGGCTACGGGTACTCACCGCTCTCAGGCTACAGCGCGGAATGGGACTCACGCGCCCTCGACAAAGAAGAGCGCACCAGCGCGGAAGCCTTCCAGTACAACCTCACCGCCGTCCTCCAGGGCAAAGCCGGCCCCCTCAGCTTCCTCTGCGCGACAGGCATTACCCTCTACGACCTCTTCCGCCCGCGCACAGGCCCCGGCTATTACTACGACCCCAGCTCGGACACAGCCCTAAAGCGCCGCGACAGCTTCCTCACGAACGACACCCTCGTCCTCTACAGCCTCAGCCCCCGCCTCACAGCCGGCCTCATGCACAGCCTCCTCTGGGTCCCCGCCTCCGGCTACTCATCCCGCCGCATCTCCCTCCTCTGCCGCGCGGAAAGCCCGCTCGGCCCCCGCCTCACAGCCGCAGCAGCGCTTGTAACCGGACTCTTTCTCAAAGACAAATACAACTCCTACAAAGAAGGCAAAATCTACGCCGCGCTCCAGGCAGGCATCACCCTCAAATTATAGAGCAGCATATTCAGATTCAGAATTTGGGCGCATCCCGCGCTTTTTTTGCCTCCGGCAAAAAAAGCAGGGGTCGGGCTTTGCGGGGCTTCGGCATTGCCCTGCGGGCAATGCGCCTTCGGCCCCCTCCAATCCCTTGCGCTCCCCTCTTTTTTGTGGATAATAAAAACAGATTTCTTTAATTTCTTTTGGAGGATTGAAAGACATGAAGCAGATGAAAATCGGAAAATCGGGCATCGAAGCCTCTGTTGTAGGCATCGGAGCATGGGCCATAGGAGGAGACAGCAACTGGGGACACAGTGATGACCCGGAATCAGTCAGAACCATTCACAAAGCGCGGGAACTCGGAATCACCCTTCTCGACACGGCCCCCGCCTACGGCCTGGGCCACAGTGAAGAAGTAGTCGGCAAAGCCCTCGAAGGCAGACGGAAAGACTACATCCTCTCCACCAAGTGCGGCATACGCTGGGACGCCAAAGAAGGCTCCCTCCTCATGGAAAGGGACGGAGTGCGAATCCTGCGGAACAGCAAACCCGAAAGCATAGCCGAAGAAATCGAAAACAGCTTAAAGCGCCTGAAAACCGATTACATAGATATTTACATCGTACACTGGCAGGCCCTCCCCGAGTTTCCCGTACCCATAAGCGACACCATGGGCTTTCTTATGAAACTCAAAAAAGACGGGAAAATCCGCGCAATAGGAGCCTCCAACCTGAACGAAGAACAGTTCGCCGAGTACGTCAAGTACGGCGAACTTGACCTCATACAGGAAAAGTACAGTATGCTCGACCGCGCCCTGGGAGACAAATTCTTCAGCCTCTGCGACAAAAACAGCGTTACCTTCCAGTGCTACTCTCCCTTGGAGCGCGGCATACTCACCGGAAAGTACACGCTGGACAGCCCCGTCAACATGGGCCTTGCGAAAAGCAAAATCAAATGGTTCCAGAAAGAAAACCTCGTAAAAATCGTCGGGCTGACAGAAAAATGGAAACCCCTGTGCGCCAAGTATACATGCACCATGACGCACCTCGTCATTGCCTGGACCGCCATGCAGGGAAACGGAAAGAACGTCCACGCCCTCGTCGGCGCGCGCACAACCGCACAGGTTGAAGAAAACGTAACCGGAGGAAACATAACGCTCGACCCCGCGGACGCCGCCGCCATGAAAAAGGACGCCGAAGCTATCTCCTAAAGCGTCCGCGTTTTCCTGCAAAGGGCGCGGAGAAGCCAAAGGCTCCCCCGCGCCCCCCAAAATGTTTTCAGGATAAACTTCACCAAGAGCGCCGGAAACCCGCGCCAGGCGGCTACCCCGCGCGGATAACCTCGTCCCAATCGTAGACAGGCCGCACTTTTTCGCCGGGAGCAAGGACGAGAAACTCTTCCTCCGGCCACACTCCGAGAAGAAGGCCGCACAGGAGGCGGCTGTCGCCCTCCACGCAGGTAAATGTTTTTCCCGCTTCTTCGGCTTCCTTCCGGCATTTTTCCGCATAGCCGAGAAAAGCCGTCTCCGGCATATCTATAAAAAAAACTTCTTTTTCTCCCGCAGCCTCCCCCGGGGGGGCAAGGCTTTCCATGATGTAGCGGGCGTTTTCCTCCCCGTAGAGGGCGGCGTACTGGGCATAACTCTTGTCAAGGCCCAGACAGGCAGAGGCTCCTTGAGTGTGTGCGGCGCCGCCCCCCCTCTCCATGTAGCCGGAAGAACTAAAAGGCCGGCTCGGATTGTCCGCAAAATGGGTGCGGAACCTCTCTTTTGAACCAAGAAAGAGGGTACAGCAGTCGTGCGCGCGGGGAGCCACGAGGCGGGTTTTTCGCGCGGACAGTCCCGACAGGGCGTTGCCGCACAGCCCATAGGCGAGGAGTATGGCGTCGTAGGTTTTGCTGGAGGCTTCCGCAGCGTTGATTTTGTCCTGTAAAAGCTCCCTCAGGGTTTCCGGCCTGTCGTGTTCGCCTTTTTCGGTAAACTCAAGGTCGTAGACGTGGGGGGCTTGGGCTGCCCGCAGGCAGATTTCGCGGAAAAAAACATTGCAGGCAAGGAGCTTGAAGAACATACTTAAAAAGCCTATGAGGGGGCCGCACGAGTGTCAAGCAAGGAGAAGTACAGCCCTTTGGCGCGCAAGGGTTTTGCGTTGATTTTAGCGGTTCGCTGAACCGCAAGGTACGCAAAACCATCGGATTGGAGGGGGCCGGAGGCGACTTGCCCTGCGGGCAAGTCCGAAGCGAAGCGGAGCCCCGCAAAGCCCGACCCTTGCGCCTTTTCCCGAAAGGGGAAAGGCGCGGGGGATGCGCCCAAATTTCCTCTTTTTTTTCTGTTGACAGACATTATTTCATCATTTATAGTGAATTTTATTCAAGTTTTTTGAAAAAAATGCCGTAAATATAAAATTTTATGGCAAAAGCTATTCCCTTAATTTTATTTTGGGTATATAATGTAGCCAAGTCTTGGGTTAAACTGGGAGAGGGGAGACTGCTTGACGGGGTATGCTGCGGGTAAGTTTATTCGCGGCGTGATTTGAGTGTTCTAAAGGATGCTCACTTTTCCGGGCCATGGCTGGGATTTTGATAAAGCGAGATGAGGTAGAAAAATGAAACGAGTACTTTCTGTGTTAATGCTGGGTATGGTTTTTACCATGCTCTGCGCGGCGCAAAACGTGCAGCGGGGAAACGCTACATGGTACAAAACAGAGTCGCTGGCTCTGGCCGCCTCTCATGCAAATCTGCCTTTCGGCACACGGCTGCGGGTTACAAACCTTGATAATAACCGGCAGGTTATTGTTACGGTAACAAACCGTATCCCCAACGAACCGGACCGTCTTGTCGACCTTTCGCGGGAAGCCGCGAAAAACCTGGAAATGCCGGAATCGGGTTCGACTCCTGTAACAATTGAGATTTTAGGGGGAAAAAGAGCGGCCCAGCCGCCTCCGGCTCCAGAACCGGCGCCTCCGCCCCCGGCTCCAGAACCAACGCCCCCTCCTCCGCCGCCCCCTCCTCCGCCTGTTGTAGCGGAGTCCAAGCCTATTCCGCCGCCGCCTCCACCACCGCCTCCTCCTCCTCCCGTGGTTGAACCGCCGCCCCCACCACCGCCTCCTCCAGTAGTTGAACCGCCGCCACCGCCTCCTCCCGCACCAGCTCCGGCTCCGGCTCCGGCAGCCCCATCTGCTCCGGCGGGCATAAACAATACTATTACTATCACAATCAACGGACGGGATATACTCGATGCGTCGAAGGTGATTCCGCAGCCTAAACCGCTGCCGCCTTCTCCTCCTGCTGAAGTAGTAGAGCCTCTGCAGGGTTACAGGCTG
Organism: Spirochaetales bacterium; assembly: GCA_031280945.1. Lineage (GTDB taxonomy): Bacteria > Spirochaetota > Spirochaetia > DTKZ01 > DTKZ01 > JAISAF01. The sequence continues at coordinate 621 of JAITGB010000230.1, read as the reverse complement.
TCGCCGGGAGCGGCTAGGGTTATTCCCGGTATGCCTTCCGCGGGGTCTGTGGGAGTCTACCTTGTCCAGGTTGGAGCTTATCTTGATATGGGTCATGCCCAGTTTGCTCTGCAGAGAGCGAGGGACGCGGGTTACTCTCCTGTTTTCGAGCGTTACATGGATTATTACAGGATTGTTATTCCTGGGGTGCGCGCGCAGGATATTTGGCCCATGGCGGACAGGCTGGGAGCCGCCGGTTTTCCTGAACTTTGGATTCGGGAAGAGTCAGGGTATCATCCTGTTCCTATGGCCCCCGTGGTTCCCCTGTTGCCTCCGGGAAGGTATTACAGGCTGGACTAGGGAAGAATTTACTTTAGGGTAAAGCTGCCGGCTATGACTGTGTAATGTCTTGCCGGAGCCTGCCCTAAGGCGGTCGCGGAAACCCGCCTGAACAAAAACAAGGAGTTTTATAGTGTCTTTTGGAGCCCCCGCCCGTCCTGCGGGCGGGGTTTTTTTGGTCTGGCCTGTTGTTCTTGTCGCTTCTTACCTTGCGGCGCAGATGCTGGCCGATATTGCAAGCCTCAAAATTGGTATTGTCGCGGGTTTTTCGGTTGATATGGGAACCTTTGTGTATCCTGTTAC
>JAITGB010000164.1 GCA_031280945.1 Spirochaetales bacterium | reverse complement strand
ACGACGATGAATTCCAATATACCATCTCTGTTTATTCCTGTGCAGCGTTCCTGCGCTGACGGCTGGTTTCCCAAATCATTTGCGTCTGTCAACCGGTTCGGCGCTCCCTGGAAAATCTTGACCCTGATATGGATTTTGGGCCTTATCCCCATGCTTTTGAAATTCAATGTCAACATGATTACCAGCAACATTCTTTTGTTCAATGCCCTTAAATCCTTTCTGTATATTTATGCCTACTACAGGCTGCCGTCAAAGTTTCCTGAAGCGTGGAAGAAGTCCTGGCTTCACGTTCCAACCAGCCTTTACTATGTGATTGTTACCTTGTCGCTGTTTGCCCAGATTGCGCTTTTTATTTATTCCGTAAGGGCTCTTACTCCGACTATAGCTATTGTAAGCATCATTGTAACTATTGGCTGCTGCGCCTTTGGATTAATTCGCAGCAAATCGCCGGACATCAAAATTACCGCGAGTGTGTGGGATAATTAACCGGTATTTCTTGTAAAAGCCAAACCGGTTCCATGATTCCCTGGACTTAGGGCCGCATGGAACCGGTTTACTTTTGGAACAAAATTCATGGAATTACTCAAGCTTTTAGGTGTTTTTGTTTTAATGATTGCGGCCTTTAAAGTAAGCCGCCAGCTTTCACTAGCGCTGATTGTGGCAAGCATTGCCGTAGTCTTTGTATTTCGGCTGGAACCTGCAGCATCGCTGTATCTTGCCCTCAGGGCCCTTTTCAGCAAGTTGACCATAACAACAGTATTCGCTTTTTATGCCATCACCTTTCTTCAGCGGATGCTGGAAAAGCGGGAAAAACTCATTCGCGCCCAGGAAGCGCTTAACGGGATTTTTAACAACCGCAGAATCAATGCTTCTCTGGCTCCTATGATGATTGGAATGCTGCCGGCGGCGGGGGTTGTAACTATCGCGGGAGCAATCGTTGAGAAGAGCGCCGGTGATTCCCTCGACGCCGAAGAAAAAACGTTTGTTTCATCTTATTACCGCCATGTTCCAGAAAGTTTTCTGCCTACTTTTCCCGGCATCATCATTGGGGTCGAACTTGCCGGCGTTGCCCTGTCTTCTTTTTTGCTGGGAATGATTCCGGTGGTGATAGTAATCATCAGCCTGGGCTTTGTTTTCTATCTGCGCAAAGTACCCGAGCATACCGGCTGTCCAGCGGGAGGAAACAAAGCAAAAGAGATTCTGGCCTTTTTCAAAAGTCTGTGGACCCTTTTTGTGATTGTGGCGCTGGTTACTGTCTTTAAATCACCGGTTTACCTCACCGTAATAGGCATTGTGATTATCAATATTTTTATTGAGCGCTTTAGCCGGAGTGAATTAAAGAGCATTTTTATATCAGCTTTTGAAAAAAAGCTGCTGCTAAGTACGGTGTGCATCATGATATTCAAGGACCTTTTAATCTCTGCAGATGTTTTAAGTACCCTGCCGGAAACGTTTTCCAAACTGCCGCTTCCTTCGTTTGTCATCTATACCCTGATAATTTTTTTTGGGACTATTATAAGCGGCCAGCAGGCTGTCAATGTGGTGGTTCTGCCAATGGCGTTTGCGGCGGGCAGCGGAGAAGGAGTTCCCCTGTTTATACTGCTGATGAGCGCAGGGTACTGCGCCATGCAAATTTCTCCTACCCATATATGCCTGCCGATTATTGCTGATTATTTTAATGTTCCCCTGGGAAGCCTGGTGAAAAAAAACCTGCCTGTTATTATCAGCCTGCTTGTTCTAGTCAGCTTGTACTATCTGCTTCTTAAACAGTTTCTGTAAACCAGGGCGACTGCATTTGCCGCTACTATACAAAATAAAATTGCGCGAAGCGCAAAAAGCCCATAGGGCGCAAGGGATAGAAGCGGAAATCCCGCAGAAAAGCCGAAGGCTTTTTGAGGAATTGGAGCGGATAGCCCGGTTTTTTGCCGCACAGCGGCAAAAAAGGCGCCATGAATCTTCAAAAAAAGTATATAGAGAGCCCCGCATTACAGGTAGGCAAAATAGGGGTTTTTGGTTTACTATGGGCGGCATGGGGAATGTTTTTCTCGCGGGGATAGAGAGTTCTCTTGTGCTTGAGATGACGCAGGAGGCTCTTGGGCTGGGCGGCGGGGTTGTAACGGCTCTGGCGCGGGGCGGCGAGGGGGCTTTGCCTGATGCGGAGCAGAGGAATCTTGTGTATGTTCCGTGGAACGCGCGCTCGCCTGTTTCGGCGAAGTCTGTTGTTACGGGGGCTCTTACGGTCTGCGGGGAGCTGGACGAGGTGTTTTTTGTTTTTTCGGCTGCGCCGGGGGGCAGGGAATTCCACGAGATGTCGTGCGCGGATATTGAGGGCGCGGTTGACGGGGGCATGAAGGGTTTTCCTTTTCTTGCGCGGGAGATTTTTACTGTCTTCAGGAGGCAGGGCCGGGGGGCTTTGACTTTTGTCCTCTCCGGGGGCGCGGCGGAGGGGCTTTCGCCGCTTCAGGCTGCGGCTTCGGGGGCTTTCCGCTCTTTTGCCGCGGCTTTGTTCGCCCAGTATAAAAATGAGCCTTTTGTTATGTACGGCCACGAGGCTTTTGGGGAGGAGAGGGCTTTTTCCCGGTTTCTTATGGGCGCTTCATCGAAGACGGAGAAGTCGGCCCGGAAGTGGGTGAAGTTTTCGGGAAAGCCGGGCCTGTTTTCGTTTGGGAGAAATAAATGAAGATTTGGTTCAAGATGTGCATCGGCGCGGTTATTGGCCTTGTGTGCGGCCTGTATCTGCCTGCTTCTTTTGGTTCGTCTTCGGGGTTCCTTGAGTTTCTTTCGGGCCTTGCGGTGCGCGTGGGCCGCTACGCTGTTTTGCCTTTGGTGCTTTTCAGTTTGATTGTGAGCGTGTATGAGCTGTGTCTGGAGAGGCGGCTTTTTCGGGTGTACCTCCGCGTAATTTTCTACGCGGCCCTTACGTCTCTTGGCGTTATAACTTTTGGGGTGCTGTGCGCTCTTTTTTTTATGCCGGGGAGGGTATCCATCAGCATTGAGAATCAGGTTGCCCTTGCGGCTCCTCGTGCGGGGGAGCTTCTCTTGCGGGTTTTTCCGCAGAATCTTTTTACTGTTTTTACTGATTCGGGCGATTTTCTTTTGCCTCTTGCGGTTTTCGCGGTGTTCTTTGGTTTGTGTCTGACCTATGACAGGCGGATTTTTCGTCCCCTTGTGGAGATTGCAGGTTCGCTTTCCCTGCTTTTTTACAGGATGAGCAGTTTTATTACGGAATTTCTTTTTATCGGCTGCGCGGTTCTTTCGGCTTTTCTTGTTCTGGAGCTCCGGAAGGTAACGGACCTGGGGCAGTTTGCGGGGCCGTTTCTTGTGTGCGCCCTTTTTTCTCTTGCCGCGAGCTTTGTGGTTTTTCCGCTTATTCTGTATTTCCTTAAGGGGAAGAAAAAGCCTTTACGCTGGATGTACGCCCAGCTTGCTCCGGCTCTTGGGGCTTTTCTCTCTGGAGACGTGTACTTTAGTTTGGGGCTTCTCGTGCGGCACGGGAAGGAGGTTTTGGGGGTTCCCTGGAAGGTTTCGGCGGTCGCCTCTCCTTTTCTTGCGGTTTTTTTCCGGGGGGGGAGCGCTATGGTAAGCGCTGTTTCGTTTGTGGTTGTCCTGCGCGCCTACTCAAGCCTTGAGATTGGGTTTTTGCAGGTTCTGTGGATTATTGCCCAGAGTTTTGGCATCTCCCTTCTTTTGGGGGCTGTGCCGGGGGCGGGTAGTCTTGTGGGGCTTGCGGCTCTTTCTGCTTTGTACGGAAAGGGGATGGAGGAGGCTTTTCTCATTATACGGCCTGTTTCGGTTATGCTTGTGGGCATAGGGGCTTTTCTTGATATTGTTTCGGCTTCTTTTGTTACCTGTCTTGCGGCGGACGCCATGAAATTTTCTGAGGACGAGGGGCGCCGTGAATTTATTTAACCGGGGGAGAATCCTCTTTTCCGCTGCTGTTCTTTTTGTTTTTGTATGCGCCCCTCGCTGTTCGCGGGAGGAGGCGATTTCCGCAATCAAGATGCCTACGACTCCGGTTCTCTCGCTCCAGGCCAACTGGGGCACTGTGTCTTCGCCCTATCTTGGCGTGCGTTCGCGGCCCCAGGGCGGGGCGGAGATTGTGGGCCACCTGGGCAATGCTTCTGTCGTTGAGATTCTTTCAAAGACAGCCTACTCTGAGATGTTTGACGGTGAGTCGAACTACTGGTACGAGATTTCCGCGGACGGAATACGGGGCTGGGTCTTTGGCAGCCATCTGGAATTCCACCACTCACGGCAGGACGCGGAGAGGGGCGGCGTGATTCAGTAGGCTCTGAAATTAAAGTATGTGTTAAAATAAATTCTGCATAAACCATGAGAAAAGAGCGTATATTCTGTTGGAGAAGCTGGGGAGGGCTCTTTTTTCAAGGCCGAAAAACGTAAGGGCATCGGCTCCTATACAACTGTAAAAAAGAAGGTGGTCATCTGCGGGGAGGATAATTATATCCATGCGCATTTTTTGGGCCCCCACAATGGGAACTATGCCGTAGTACATCGTCGTGAGGTTTTTCATGGAGAGATGGAAGCTGCCGGTATAGCGGTAGGAGGCTTCGTAGGTGTTTTCGCCGAAGCGGGTGTCGTCCTGATACACGTAGATTGTGTCCCGCGCGGGTATGCTCTGGGCTATGGGGTTGGGCAGGGGGGTTCTGGAGTCGGGGTTCGCTATAACGTAGGAGTCGTTAAACATTGTCTGCATTTTATTGTTGGTCGCCGAATAGTATTGCAGGCCCTTCATTGTGTTTATTTTGTGCAGTACGTTGTAAATGTTCAGGCGGAATTTTTCCTGGCTCGTGATGCCTTCTTCGACGGGAATGACAAAGAGGGCTTCGACGAGAAGCACGGCGCTGAGTTTTTTCATGTCCGCAAGAAGGCTCATCGCAAGCTGGGGGTCAGGCAGTATAAGGGAGGAGAAGGTGCTGTCCTGAAAACGCGAGGCTTCGCCTTTTTCGCGGAGCGAGGCGCAGATTTCCCCGGAGAGGCTGTACCGGAGGCGAAGTTTTACTACCAAGTCGGGGGGGAGGGGCCGTTTTACGTTCTGGGCGGCGAGGTTCGCCGCGGGAAGGAGGAGCGATGAGGCGAGGAGAAACAGGGCCGGAAGCGGCTGCAAGACTGCGTAGATATGCTTCATAATGTGTGGTAGTATACAGTGTTTTCCATGCCGAAACAAGAAACGGAACGAAGAAAGGCGAGGGCTCCTCTTGTTGTTTTTACGGGCGGCGGAACCGGGGGTCATGTGTACCCGGGGCTTGCTGTTATAAAAAAATTGAAGGGGGTCTGGGACGGCGATATTCTCTGGGTGGGCTCAAGGGGCGGGGTTGAGAGGGGGATTCTGGCGGAGGCGGGTATTCCCTATGCGGGTATTCCTTCGGGGAAGCTGCGGCGGAATTTTTCCCTGCGAAACTGTACGGACGCTTTCTGCGTTCTTGCGGGGATTTTTGCGGCGTTTTTTCTTTTTGCGAGGCGGCGGCCCTGTTTGGTTTTTTCCAAGGGGGGGTATGTGAGTTTTCCTCCTGTGTTCGCGGCCTGGCTTCTGCGCGTTCCTGTTGTGGCCCACGAGTCGGACCTTGACCCGGGGCTTGCGACACTGATGGCGTGTCCTTTTGTCCGTGCGGTGTGCGTTCCCTACGAGGAGTCCTGCGGGCATTTTCCGGTGAGCTTCCGCGGGAAACTTACGGTAACGGGTAATCCTGTCCGGGAGGAGTTTTTTTCGGGGGAGGCTGAGGAGGGAAGGAGGCTGTGCGGTTTTTCGGGGGACAAGCCCATTCTTTTGGTTTTGGGGGGTTCTCTGGGGGCGCGGGAGCTTAACTTTCTTGTGAGGGATTCTCTTGATGTTCTTCTTGCAAACTGGGATGTTGTTCATCAGACGGGGGCTGAATACGAGGCTCTTCCTCAAAAGGGGTACTTCGCGGCGCGGTATTTTTTTTCGGAGCTGCCGGCTCTTCTTGCGGCGGCCTCTAGCGTTGTCTCCCGCGCGGGGGCTGGGTCTTTGTGGGAGTTTATCGCAGCCCAAAAGCCCGCGCTGCTTATTCCCCTGCGGGGGGAGGCTACGCGGGGAGACCAGGTGAGAAACGCTGCTCTTTTTGAGAGCCTGGGGGCGGCGAGGGTTCTTTCCGGCAAGTCCATAAGGCCGGAGGAATTTACGGCGGCTCTTTCGGTACTCCTCAAGGAGGAGGAGAGGGAAAAGATGCGGGGGGCTATTCGGCTTTTTGCGGGTACGCAGGGAAAAGATGCTGCGGGTCTGTGCGCGGACATTATTCTTGCCTTTATACGGGGGGAAAAAAGTTTTGAGTCTTGATGCTGGTAACTGGAATTATCTTGATGGTGTTTTCGCGGCTCTTGTGCTTTTTATGGCTCTGCGGGGGCTTTTCCGGGGGGCTCTTGCGGAGCTTTTTTCGGTTGGGGGTGTGGGCGCGGGCATCGCGGCGGCGGTTCTTTTTTCGGCCCGGCTTGGGCCCCGCGTGGAGGAGGCTCTTTCTGTTCAGGGCTGGGGGCAGGTTATCGCGTTTTTTGGTATTTTTCTTTTCGTGTACGTTGTTATGAAAATTCTGGAAAAAGCTTTGCGCGGGATTGTGGAAAAAATCAGTCTTGAGAATTTGGACAAGGCTCTGGGGTTTGTTCTGGGTTGTGCCGAGGGGGTTATTCTTACGGGGGCGGTGATTGTTGTTATGCGTATTCAGCCTCTTTTTGATGTGGAGGGGGTTCTGGGGGGGAGCCTTACGGCGGATTTTCTTATGCCTTTTATTGTTTCTGTTGTGCGGGTTGCGGGTATATAGTACCGGACGCGCAAGGGATTGGAGGGGTGCGAAGCAGCCACGCCGCAGGCGGGGCCGAAGCCCCGCAAAGCCCGGTTTTTTCGGGTCTGCCCGAAAAAAGGCGCCCAGAGAATTCCGGGGCTGATTTCGCGGGAGTTACTGTTTTGAGTAAGATACGGATATGTTTGAGAATATAATTTGTCAGGACGAGGTTGTTTCTCTTCTCAGGGAGGACTGGCGGGCGGGGAGGCTGCCGGCGGCGATGCTGTTCGCGGGGCCGGATTTTTCGGGGAAGCTGTCGGCGGCGCTGGAACTGGCGCGGGGGCTGGGCTGCGAGGGGGGGGCGGACTGGAGGTGCGAGTGCCGTTCGTGCGCGGCTCACAGGCTTCTTGCGCATCCCTATACGGCGTTTGCGGGGGGGCGGTATTTTTACGAGGAGGCTCTTGCCTGCGCGAATACTTTGCGAAGGGCCTGGAGTGTGCCGGGGCGGTTTCTTTTTATCCGTTCTGTGCGCAAGCTCCTGCGCCGTTTTGATGCGCATTTGTGGGAGGGGGAGGAGGCGCGGCTTCACAAAATTATGCCGTCTCTCGTGGCTGCGGAGGAGGCTCTCCAGGAGCTTTCGCCGGAGAGGGAGGGGCCGCCGCCGGAGAAGCGGGATAAGTTTATCGAGGGTGTTCTGGGGGCTGTGGCGAAAATTACGGAGGGCGCCTCGCTTGATTCGATTCCGATTAAGCTGATTCGCAGGCTTTCGGCCTGGGCTCATGTTGGGGCGGGGGGGGCCGCAAAGGTTATTATTATGGAAAACGCGGACAGGATGCTTGAGGGTTCGCGGAACGCTCTTCTTAAAATTCTGGAGGAGCCGCCGGGCCGCGTTACTTTTATCCTGACAACTTCGCGCCGGGCGGCGATTCTGCCGACTATTCTCTCGCGCGTGAGGACGTATCAGTTTGCTGTGCGCGGGGAGGCTGCACAGCGGAATGTTCTGACGAAGATTTTCCGCGAGGAGGAGCCTTCTGTGCCTCTGAAGGATTTTTTTCGGGATTTTCAGGATGCGGCGCCGGATGCTCTTCGCGCGGCTGCCTTGCGTTTTCTTATGGCGGCGAGAACTTCTCCTCCTGAGGCTTTTCCCTCTATTGTGCAGGAACATGGGGACTGGTTTCAGGACAGGAGGAAATTCCGTTTTTTTCTGTATGAGCTTTTTGATGTTTTTCGGAGGATTTTGGGGAGTTCTCCTGAGGGGGGGCATCTTCCTCCAAGCCTGGCATCTGTGCCTCTTGAAAAGCTGGAGGAATGGACTTCGCTTTTGAGGAGGAGCCTTGAGTCCCTCGATGTACTGAATATGGCTCCTTCGCTTCTTGCGCAGAGGCTGTATTGTGTTTTCGGGAGGCCCTGATGCGCGACTTTATCCGCCGGACTCTTGATAAGCTGGAAAAACTTGACCAGCAGCAGATTCATACGATTATCTATGACCTTGCGCACGAGAATGAGCGTTTTGAGGCCCTTATTGAATCCACTCCCGATAGTCTTATTGTGACGGACCTTCAGCACCGCATCACTTTGTATAACCGCGCGGCGCGGAAGTTTCTCGTGTCGCGTTTTCGTACCCTGCACGGCCACAAGGTGTGGACTGTGATTGAGGACAAGGACCTCGCGGCCCACGCGAGGTCGAGCGTTGAGAACCACGAGGCGGCCCTGAACAAGGAGTTTCATCTGGAGGTTGGGGGGGAGCTGCGCATTCTTTCCTGCACAATTATTCCTTTGGCGTACAAGGGGAGGGTCTTAGGCGACCTTTTTTTTATGACGGACGTTACGCAGGCGAGGTCTCAGGAGGCGCGTCTTCGCAGGGCGGAGAGTCTTGCTGCCCTTACGACGATGACTGCGGGCGTTGCTCACGAAATCAAGAATCCTCTGGGGGCGATTGGGATTCACATTCAGCTTATGAAGAAGGCCCTGCAAGGCAGAGACAGTATTGAGCCGGCCCTTATTCTGAAAAACCTTAATGTTGTTACCGAGGAGCTTGAGAGGCTCAACAAAATCGTGGTGGATTTTCTTTTCGCGGTGCGGCCCATGAATATAAAGCCCCAGCCCAGTGATTTGAACGCCGTGATTCGGGGAATACTCGATTTTGTTCAGGTGGAGCTTTCCGAGGCCCGGGTTTCCCTTGAGGAAAAATTGGGGGAGGGGGTTCCGGGGGTTCTTTTAGACGAGAAGGCCATTAAGGAGGCTGTTCTTAATATCATCCAGAACGCTATTGTTGCCATGCCCCAGGGCGGAACCCTGACGGTGAGTACGGCGAGGAAGGGCGAAGCGGTAAACTTGAGTATAGCCGATACAGGGGTAGGCATCACGCCGGAGAATATGGGGAAGATTTTTGAGCCGTATTTTACGACGCGGGATTTTGGTTCCGGTTTGGGGCTTACCAATGTGTATAAAATCGTCAAGGAACACAAGGCGGAGATTTCCGTTGATTCCCAGCCCGGGCAGGGAGCGTGTTTTACAATCAGTTTTCCTGTTCCCCGGGGAGAGAGACGGCTTTTGGCCTATGCGGAGGGCGAAGGGAGCGGAGAATGAAATTCCATATTCTGGTTGTTGACGATGAAAAAAATATCCGCGAAGGGCTGGCCCAGGCCCTTGAAATGGAGGGCTACAGGATTTTTCTTGCCGCGGACGGAGAGGAGGCCCTGCGCGTTTTCGCGGAAGAGGAGATTGACCTCGTTATTACTGACCTGAAAATGCCCGTCCTCTCCGGCGAGGAGGTTCTGCGCCGCGTCGTGGCCGAAGAGCCCGCGCTTCCCGTTATAATTTTGACGGGCCACGGAACGATTGAAACCGCCGTGGACGCCATGCACGCGGGGGCCTATGATTTTCTCACCAAGCCCGTCAACCTCGACCACCTTTCGCTTCTGGTAAAAAGGGCCCTCGCAAACCGCGACCTTGTTCTTCAGTACAGGGCCATGCAGGAGGAACTGAACAAAAAAAGGGGGTTTAGCAACATTATCGGCGCGAGCCCTGAGCTGCGGCGCATTTTTACTGTTGTCGAGCAGGTTGCCCCCACGCGGGCGGCTGTTCTTATTACAGGCGAAAGCGGTACGGGAAAAGAGCTCGTAGCGGACGCCATACACAACCTGTCGGGCCGCAGGGAGAAAGCCTTTATAAAAGTACACTGCGCGGCCCTCTCCGAATCCCTCCTTGAGAGCGAACTCTTCGGCCACGAGAAAGGAGCCTTTACCGGAGCCCTGGCGCGCAAACGGGGCCGCTTTGAACTTGCGCACCTGGGCACGATTTTTCTCGACGAAATAGGCGAAATCAATCCCGCGGTTCAGGTAAAAATCCTGCGCGTTCTTCAGGACAAAAAGTTTGAGCGGGTCGGCGGGGAAGAAACCGTAGAAGTTGATGTGCGGGTTGTGGCGGCCACGAACAGGGATTTGAAAAAAGAAATCGCCGAAGGCAGTTTCCGCGAAGACCTTTTTTACCGCCTCAATGTCGTGAATATCCACATGCCCCCCTTGCGGGAACGCAAGGAAGACATTCCCCTCTTAGCCGCGGCCTTTCTTAAAGAGTTCGCGGAGGAGAACGGCAAAGAAATCCGGGGCATTGAACCCAAAGTGCTTTCCGCCCTGTACGCCTATTCCTGGCCGGGGAATATCCGCGAGCTGCGTAACTGCATGGAAAGCGCGGTTGTCCTGTGCAAAGGTTCCGCGATTACGCCCGAAGACCTCCCCCCCTCGGTGTACAGCGGGGCCGAGGATAACTTTCTGCGCATCACTCTGGGCACGAGCATCGCCGCCGCCGAGAAAGAAATTATCCGGGGAACCCTGGCGCATTTTCGGGGGAACAAGTCCCGCGCCGCCGAAGTTTTGGGCATAGGCAGAAAGACCCTGCACAGAAAGTTAAAAGAGTACGGTCTGGAAGACGGGGACGGCGCAGCGTATTCGTGATAGAGGGTTTGCGGGAGCAGGATATGGGCGCATTTTTTGCCCAGCGCGATTTTGCTCCGCAAAATCCGCAAGGCAAAAAACCCATAGCCCGATAAAACGCGGCTTGTAACTATACGCAAAATCAGGCTAAGTGCGTCATACCAGCACTACGTGGCTGTGGCCCTAACCCGCGTTTTTGAGGGGGGCGCTATCCGCTCCAATTCCTCGTCGCTCCGTTGTCGCTCCTGCGGGATTTCCGCTTCTATCCAGGCTGCATGGACGAGCAGCAATCCGTAAGGATTGCGGCCAGTCCCTTGCGCATTGCCGGGATTTTGCGGGAGCAAAATCCCGCGCGGACTCACGGCCCATTGGCAGGGCGGCTATAGAAAGAATTAAAAAATCAAAAATTAATTTTTATTGAATTTATTGAAAATAAACGGAGAGACAAAATTATATAGAAAATCATACAAATAAGGTAAAAAATTGTTCTTGACAAGAATCCGCATCAGATTTATTATAAAAATAAGGAGATAATATTATAGAAGAAATGGTTTTAGATATTCAAAGACTGCCGGAAACTGTTTTTTCAAGAATTCCTACAAGGAAAGTAAGGGTTTATGAAGAAAATGGAACTATAACTTTAACGCCTTTTTCCGAAGAGAAACCTCGCTTTGACCGTTTGATTGGAATGTTTTCAGACGGGAAAATATCTGTAGATGATTTTTTGGAAGAAAAACAGCGCGAAAAGAAACTTGAAATATGAACAATGTATTTGTTTTCGATGCTTGTTCGTTAATAGCGTTGTTATCCAATGAAAATGGGGCAGATGTTGTAAAAGATTTGTTGCAAAAAGCAGCAGACGAAGAAATAAAAATTGTAATGCATAAAGTAAATTTTCTTGAAGTTTACTATTATATTTACCAGAGATATAGTGAGAGAGCAGCTTTAAAACTGCTGGAAGATACAAAAGTATCACCTATAAAAATAAATATAATTTGGATTAGGGAAAGAAAGAAGAAATAAAGCGCCGGCCAACTGCGCATAACGTTATGTGCGGTTGCCAAAAATTGTGTAAAGTATTATTAAGAAGTAGTGCTTGCATAAAAGGCGATGAGGCGCTGGCGGAAAGAGAAATAACGAGTTAAAAAGTAAAATACTGAAACTTTACTATATGCATAGAGTAGAAAAATTTAATTTTGGTGCTTTATGTAAAGGCCTTGCGCATATAAACCCTTTATGCTATACATAAAAACGTAACTCTTTATGTAAAGGGGGAAGGCATGAACCATACGCAAAAAATGCGAATAAATCCTTATGGCATAAGCATTTACCCCCCCCCCCCCTGTCAACAACTTAAGCGCTGTTGTGAGTAGGAAAGCATGATATACTGGAAAGAGGGAGGGAATAAGATGGAAAAAAAACGGTATAGAAGCGGTGATACGTTTGATACGCCGCGCAAGTTATGAGCGGCGGGCCAAGAAACGGGAACAGGATTTCACGCGGAAACGGAAAATGGCATTTGAGGAACTGCTGTATTTCATGCTGGGCATGGTAAAGGAGAGTACGCAGAACGCTCTGGAACGGTTTTTCCACCGGGCGGGCAAAGAGGCTATGCCGATGAGTCAGCAGGCGTTTAGTAAAGCGCGGCAAAAGATACGGTGGGAAGCCCTGCAAGAAATGTTTCAAG